>CBDUBK010000415.1:0-3130 GCA_965365375.1 uncultured bacterium
AGCATTCACCCAGCCTTCGCTAAAGCTTCGGCTGGCGCAGCATTCACCATTCACGCCTCACGACAGGTACTTGGCAACAATCGGCAACCTCCTGCCCACACCAAAAGCTTTAGAACTCACACGGATGATAGGACAAAACTGTTTGCGTTTGTATTCATTTACATTCACCAGTCTCAGGATGCGGGTTACCAGCGCTTCATCATAACCTTCCGCAATGATCTCACGTGGACCCATCCGCAGTTCAATGTACTGGTACAACACCCTGTCCATGATATCATAATCAGGCAGGCTGTCGCTGTCTTTCTGGTCAGGTCTCAGTTCAGCGGAAGGTGCCTTGGTAATGATATTCTCAGGGATCAGTATTCCATTACGGTTAAGATACCGCGCCAGTGCATATACCTGCATTTTATACAGGTCACCCAGTACACCCAGTCCACCGGCCATATCACCATATAAGGTACCATAACCTGTTGCCAGTTCACTTTTATTGGAAGTATTGAGCAGGATATAACCGAATTTATTGGCGAGCGCCATTAGCAGGTTACCACGACTGCGGGCCTGAATGTTTTCTTCAGCTACGTTGAACGGCAGGTCTTTGAATAAGGGTTTGAGTGAAGCAAGAAAACTGTCATAAACCTCTTTGATGGGAATGATGTCATAAGGATTGCCAAGTTTTTTACTCAGTACTTCCGCATCTGTTACTGAATGACCTGTTGAATATTGAGAAGGCATCAGCAGCACATGCACATTTTCCTTACCAAGAGCTTCCACCGCAAGTACCTGCACCACGGCACTGTCAATACCGCCACTGGCACCGAGGGTCGCTTTCTTAAAACCCATTTTAGAGAAATAATCTTTGATGCCCAGTATTAAAGCTTTATGGATCTCTTCGATATTTTTTTCTTCTGCCAGGTATTTGATAATGTCCGCATCCCTTCCTACTTCAGCTGCCGAATAATAATACTTGCGTGCGGTTGATGGATTATCCGCTTCCTCACTGGTGCTGATGGGAGCATCTTTTAAAGCCATTGTTGCCGGTTTTTCTTCCTTACTCATTCCGGTGAGGTCAAACAAAGCATAATCCTCTTCAAAATATTTCATCTCCTTCACCATATTTCCCTGTGCATCATATACCAGGCTGCCACCGTCAAATACTATTTCAGTTTGCGCGCCAACGGTATTACAGTAAAACATAGGCAGTCCATACTTGAGCGTATGTGCTTCCATGATACTTCTTCTTACCACATCAGCAGCATAATTATAGGGAGAAGCGGAGAGGTTGAGCATTACATCCGGTTTTTCACCGATAAGTTTTTCCATTGGTGTAACCCTGTACAGCGGGTTATCACCCAGGTTCCAGATGTCTTCGCATATGGTTATGGCCAGTTTTTTTCCTTTGAACTCGACACACTTCCATTCATAGGCCGGTTCAAAATACCGGTACTCATCAAAGATGTCGTAGTTAGGCAACAGGGTTTTATGCACGACTGCTTTTATCTTTTTTTCATGCAGCAGGTAAACCGAATTAAAAAGATCCTTGCCTTCCCTTCGCGGGTTGCGGGAAGGTGCACCTACTAACACACCAATATCTTCTGTATGCTGGCAAATGCGCTGAATGGTTTCCTCGCATAACCTGATAAAATCATTGAATTCCAGGAAATCACCCGGAGGATAACCGCATACACTCAGCTCAGAGAACATCACCAGGTCGGCACCTGCTTCCTTCCCCATCCTTATGCCTTCGATGATCTTTTTGGTATTGCTTTCAAAATTTCCGATATGATAGTTCTGCTGCGCTAAAAAAATCTTCATCTTCGTTAATTATACTATAGCAGTCAAAGTTCAGAAATAAATCAGGAATAAAGCCGTTTACCGACTATGCGTTTCATAAGTTTTGTTGTACTCATCCTCATTCTCGCATCCTGCAGCAACCGTGGCAACCACCCCGATGTTTCCCATATAAAAATGGATCTTACCATTGACAGGTTTGAAAGGGATTTTTTTGCCATTGATACCAGCAATATCCTTGCAGGTCTTAACGGACTTAACAAAAAATACCCGCGTTTCTATCCGGTTTTCACCAATGATATCCTGCTGATGAACCAGGACCATATCATCCAGGACGGCCAGGTAGGACTCACTCCAGCAGGAACCGGAATTATCATGGATTTTATCAGGGGCTATAAAACTGTTTACGATACCATCCAGGACAATTACAAAAACACAGGCTGGCTGGAAAAAGAACTGGAAGAAGCATTCCGCTTTGTGAAATATTATTATCCTGATTATACTATTCCAGAGGTTCTCACTTTCATCGGCACATTTGATGCCCCGGGCATGGTGCTCACACCTAAATATCTTGCAATTGGATTGCACCAGTTCGCCGGGAAAAATTATTCAGCCTATGATGCACCGGTGATCCGCCAGATGTATCCTGAATTTATTTCACGAAGATTTGATAAGGAGTTCATCACAGCCAGTTGCATGAAAGCCGTGGTGGATGATATTTACCAGGTACCTGAAACAGGTAAGCTGATCGAACTGATGGTTGAAAAAGGAAAACAATGGTACCTGCTCAATAAATTTATTCCCGAAGCACCTGACAGTGTGAAAACGGGTTATACCAAAAGACAGATGGAATGGGTGAAAGCAAATGAAGGAAATATCTGGGGTTCTATTTTACAGAATACACCCGATCTCTATACCATGGATAATGAAAGGATCGAAAATTACTTAGGTGAAGCACCCTTTACACAAAATATGGAAGCGTCAAATGCATCACCAGGAAACATTGGCCAGTGGGTAGGCTGGCGCATCGTGGAAAAATTCGCGGAAACTAATAAAGAGCTAACCGTACAACAGGTCCTGGCCGCTCCTGCCAACCGCATCTTCCAGGAAGCAAAATATAAACCGAAATAATGTGAGAACGCCAAAAGCCAATGGCCAATGGCTTTTGGCCTTTAGTTATACTTGAAAGGTGTGATCATATCAAACGCCGGGATCGCTACTTCCATCTGGTCTTTGGTGTGCAGGTTTTCCATCACATAAGTACCATGCATCCTTCCAATCTCAGTATGCAGGTTACATCCGCTCACATACTGGTATTCTTCTCCCGAGCTGATTACAGGCT
>CBDUBK010000416.1:0-3117 GCA_965365375.1 uncultured bacterium
CCGTCCTGTTTACAGGACGGTCTTTTTTTCACCCACAGGGATAATCAGGATCAAAAGGTGGTACCCGTCATCAACCAAAGGATAAGCAGGGGTCAACCTGCTTTAGGGTTTCTAAATCATAAAATCTGGGATTCAGCAAATCTCCAAATCACCGTCAGCCATCCTATGTTTATCTTTGCCCAAATTTTTACATGGCAACTTTTGAAGAGCTTGGATTACAGGAGAAATTATTGCAGGCCGTTACCGACCTTGGCTTTACTACCCCTACACCCATCCAGGAAAAAGCAATACCGGTGCTCCTTTCCGGAACCAAAGACCTGATTGGCCTGGCACAGACCGGCACAGGAAAAACCGCGGCTTTCGGGCTGCCTCTTTTACAACTGATCGAAACAGGAAAAAAATTTCCGCAGGCTTTAATTATATGTCCCACGAGGGAATTGTGCCTCCAGATCGTAAGCGAGATGGAGCTGTTCAAAAAACACATGTCCAATGTGCACGTGGTAGCGGTATATGGAGGTTCTTCCATTTCCATGCAGATCCGCGACATCCGCCGCGGTGTGCATGTAGTGGTAGCTACTCCTGGGCGTTTGATTGACCTGATCGAAAGAAAAGCCATCAACCTCGAAGAGATCAAGTACGTCGTACTCGATGAGGCTGATGAAATGCTGAACATGGGATTCCAGGAAGACATTGAATTCATCCTGCAGAATACCCCCCAGCGCGACAGCACCTGGCTGTTCAGCGCCACTATGCCGCCAGAGATCCGCAAGGTGAGCAAAAAATACATGAAGGAGCCGGCAGAGATCACGGTTGGTAAAATGAATACGGCCAATAAGAATATTGACCACCAGTTTGTAATTACGTCTGCCCAGCACCGTTATGAGACCCTTAAACGTTTAATTGATTTTAATCCCGGCATGTACGGAATCATTTTTACCCGTACCAAGGCAGATGCACAGGATATAGCCGAAAAGCTCACCCGTGAAGGATATGATATTGACGCCCTGCATGGTGATCTTACCCAGCAGCAGCGTAATAAAGTGATGGATGAGTTCAGGGAAAAGACCTTGCAGCTCCTGATCGCTACCGACGTTGCAGCCCGTGGTATTGATGTAGTGGGCATCACCCATGTCATCAATTACGAACTGCCTGATGATGTGGAGGTTTACACGCACCGGAGCGGAAGGACCGGCCGCGCAGGTAAGACCGGCGTATGTATGTCTATCGTGCATACCCGCGAAACAGGACGCATCCGCCAGATCGAAAGAATGGTGCAGGTGCCCTTTCACAAACTGGAGATCCCTTCCGGTAAGGATGTATGCCGTAAACAGTTTTATTATTTCATGGACAAACTTTTGCAGGCTGATATCAGTCATGGAGATTATGAGACCTATATGCCCATGCTCCAGGAGAAGTTTGCTGATGTGACCAAGGAAGAAGTTCTTAAAAGGGTGGCTGCCCTGGAATTTGACCGCTTTCTCAAATATTATGAGAATGCCGAAGACCTTAATACCCGCGAAAGGGACCGCCGCCAGGATGACCGCAGGTCGGAAGGCAGGGTGGAACGTGCCGGCGACAGGAAAAGAGATACCAGGGGCCGTGAATTTGGCGGCGGCAATGGCAATTTTACCCGCTTGTTTGTAAACCTCGGAACCAAGGATGGTTTTTATAAAGCCAGTTTTCTCCAGTTTATCCTGGACATGAGTGATCTGGGTAAAGAAGTGTTGGGACGCATCGATATGAAGGAGATGAACAGCTGGATCGAGATTGATAAATCTTCCGCCGGTAAAATGATGCAGGCCATTGATGGGAAAAAATACAAGGGCAGGCGCATCCGGATGAATGAGGCGGATTCGGTAAGAAGGAATTAAAACAGTTCATAAAATTTTTATTGGTCTTTTAAGATCCGCATTTTATATTTGTTATGATGACTATTTCGAAAGCATACCGTTGGTTTTATTTTTACTTCTATCAAATGAAGCCGGGAATGCTTTTGTTGAATGCGTAAGAAATCATTGAATCAACATAAGACTCCCGGCTAAATGCCGGGATTTTTTTTGACCATGGGCAAAAGAATTTCCATACAGGGCTACGAAGGCAGCTTTCACGAAGTGGCTGCACTGGCCTATTTTAATGAACCGGTAAGCATCATTCCCTGCGATACCTTCCGCGAGGTGGTGAAACTGGCATCAGACCAAAAGAAAAGTGATGGAGGACTCATGGCCATTGAGAATTCCATTGCAGGCAGCATTCTTCCCAATTATTCCCTCCTGCAAAAATCAAAGCTGATCATAGCCGGGGAAATTTATTTGCAGATCAACCAGCAGCTTATGGCCAACCCGGGTGTTACCACCAGCGATATTTCGGAAGTGCATTCCCATCCTATGGCCCTGCTGCAGTGTATGGACTATCTTGAAAAATTTCCCCAATGGAAACTGGTGGAATCAGAAGATACTGCGCTTAGTGCCAAACATATTCACCGGCACCAGAATAAACATGTAGCGGTGATCGCCAGCAAAAGGGCAGCGGAACTTTATTCACTTGAAATACTGGGAAAAAATATCCAGTCCAACAAGAATAACTATACCAGGTTTTTATACCTCAGGCCCGGCAATGTATTCGACCAGCTAGAAGGATCAAATAAAGCATCGATCAATTTCCATACTGACCATTCACGCGGAAGCCTTGCCAAAGTGCTGACAAGGATCGCCGAAGGCAATATCAATCTTTCCAAGCTCCAGAGCCTGCCCATACCCGGTGCAGAATGGGAATATAGTTTCCATGCTGATATGGAATTTGATGAGCCGGAGCAACTGGAAGGTGTACTCGAAAATATTAAACCCGTTACCCAGGCGCTCGAAGTGCTGGGTATTTACAGGAAAGGGAGGACCATTAAATGAAGATCGCGGAAAGACTGAACCAGGTAGGAGAATATTATTTCTCCCAAAAACTCAAAGAGATCGATGCCATGAACCGCAATGGTGCAGGTGTAATTAATCTTGGTATCGGGAGCCCGGATCTTCCACCGCATCCTGGGGTCATCAAAATATTACAGGAAGAAACGGCCAGCCCGAAAGCGCATGCTTACCAGGGTTACAGGGGAATAGAGGCGCTGAG
>CBDUBK010000417.1:0-3111 GCA_965365375.1 uncultured bacterium
CTGCACTGGTCTTTTTATTTTCAATACAGGCAATCATTGTTTCCGCAACACTGACAGGATTGAATAAAATGCCATTGGGATTTTCAAAAATTTCAAATTTATACTGCTTCAGTTTTTCACCTATGTTTTCCGTAAAACAGGATCCAACCAGGAAAATCCTGCTATGATGTGTTAGCGGTGTATTCAGCTTTTTGATGTCCAGGTCTATATGAAATTTCATCAGGAAAGAAGTTATCAGGTGAAGATTTCTGCTGCCAGCCGGAGGCTTTGTCTTAATTCCTCTTTGTTTATTCCCTGTAACAGGTTTTTTTCTTCCAGGTAGTGGATCATCAGGGTGGTATCCATATTACCTACCAGTGCATCCTGGGCCATGGGACATCCACCTATTCCTTTTAATGCCCCGTCAAAACGCTGGCAACCGGAATGTAGTGCAGCTTCAAATTTCTCCTGCCAGTTGGCCGGTGTGGAATGAAGGTGCACACCAATGGTAGTTTCCGGATACCGGGGAATCAATGTATCCAGCGCAAAACTGATTTGTGATGGTGTTGCCAGTCCCACTGTATCTGCAAGCGATATGATACGGATCCCTCTTTTAACCATTTCATCCGCCCAATGTAAAAGAACGGAATCATCGTAAGGATCACCATAGGGGTTTCCAAAGCCCATACTCAGGTAAACCACCAGTTCTTTTTTGTGTTTTATACATAACTCCTGTATTTCCTCAACACGCAAAAGACTTTCTTCCATGCTGCTATTGGTATTTCTTTGCTGAAAGGTTGGAGAAACAGAGAATGGAAAACCCAGGTAATGAATCTGATCATATACAACAGCTTCCTGTGCACCACGGATATTTGCAACAATCGCCAGCAATTTTGTAGCGGAAGGTTCAAGGCCTTCCAGCACCTGCCTTGTATCAGCCATCTGGGGAATAGCTTTTGGCGATACGAAAGACCCGAAATCAAGCGTGTCAAACCCGGTTTTTAACAGGGAACTGATATACCTTATTTTTTTTTCAGTGGGTATGAATGTTTTCCATCCCTGCATGGCGTCTCTCGGACATTCGATCAATTGTACTGGCATGATAAGATTGTCAATGCCCAAAACTAAGGAAGATTGGACTGGTATTCTTTTTCCTGTACGACCGGGGCTTTGCTGCCCAACCTTACCTTCTTGCAATAATTACCAAACGGATCAGGCTATTGGTAAAATCCAATTATCAAAACTTGTAAAATGAAATTAAATTCAATACACAAAAAGCCACCATGCGTTTTTCATTTGTATTTATGGCCCTGGTCTGCCTAATCAAAACAACTGCCCAAATTCCTGTCCAGCAAATCAGGGGACTGGTAATGGATAAAGACAGCAGGCAGTTGCTGCCTGGTGCTACCATATCAGTTACAGCTTCGGAAAAAGTTCAGACTGTAACAGCTGACAGTTTGGGAAACTTCTACCTGCCTGCAGTCCCTACCGGGCGTATCAGGATTGAATGTTCCTTTGCAGGATACGAATATTACCTTTCTGATGATATTATTCTTAACCCTGCGAAAGAACTGGAGGTGGTGATAGAGCTGGAAAGCAGGAAACAGATACAGCAATCAGTAACGGTAAAGGCTACCCGCAATCCAAAACTGCCGGTGAATAAATATGCATTGGTGAGCGGGCGTTCATTCACAGCGGAAGAAACACAAAGATTTCCCGCAAGCGCCAACGACCCCGGGAGGATGGCGATGGCGCTCCCGGGTGTACAGGCCACAAGGGATACCAGGAGCGACATCATCATCAGGGGAAACAATCCTGTAGGGCTTCAATGGAAAATCGAAGGAGTCGATGTGGTGAACCCCAATCATTTTGCACGAAAGGGAAGCAGCGGCGGTGGCATCACTATTCTCAGCCTGAGTATGCTGGACCAGTCTGATTTTCTTACCGGGGCCATGCCCGCTGGTTATGGAGATGCATTGAGCGGGGTATTTGATATGCACCTCAGGAAAGGAAATAATAAAGCCCGGGAATACACCTTCAAGGCAGGATTGATAGGATTGGATTTTTCAACAGAGGGTCCAATAAAAACCAATGAAAGTTCTTACCTGGTCAATTACCGCTACTCCACCCTTGGCTTGCTACAGACCATGGGATTGCACCTTGTTGATGAAAGGGAAACCAACACTTTCCAGGATCTTTCCTTCAACCTGGCATTCGGTAATGCCTCTAAAAAATCGCAATGGAATATCTGGGGTATCGGTGGAATCAGCCGGGAAAAATTCCAGGCGGTAGAGGATACCAATAGCTGGAAACAATTTGATGATTATGCTGTCTATGATTACAGAACAAAAATGGGTGCCATGGGCCTTGGTCATACGCTGAAACTGGGTGGCAATTCTTTTCTCAAATCATCTTTGGCTGTAGTGGGCCAGTGGCTTGATTTTATGGATGATACTTTAAACCGTAACAGGACACCATTCACCATTGGATTGGAAACGTATGACCAGTCGAGGATCTCCATTTCTTCATCTTACAACCATAAATTCAGTACCGTGGTAAACCTGAAAACAGGGGTTGACGCGAGCGCAATATTTTACAGACTTGAACAAAGAAAATTTGATTTTGGCTCGGCCAGCTTCCGGCAGCCGATAGATGAATCCGGAAAAACATTACTATTTCAACCGTTCTTTCAGATGAGTCTCAAGCCTGGCAAGTGGACCATCAACCCTGGTATTCATATGATGTACCTTGCTTTGAACGGGAAATACACCATCGATCCCCGTATATCATTTCAATACAAAATCAGCGGCAACCGGAATATCAGCCTTGCTTATGGTTTGCACAGCAAAACGCTTCCCATCGGATCTTATTTCCTGAAAACAACTTCAGGATATCCCAATAAAAAACTTGAAATGATGCGTGCACATCATGGCATACTTGCTTATGAAGAAGCATTGGGAAAAGGATGGAGACTTCGATCAGAAATTTATTACCAGCGTTTGTTCAATATACCTGTTGTAAACGATCTCTCGAGAACCTACTGGATGCTCAATGAACTCGATGGTTATGCAAAAGAGCCATTGGTAAGCAAAGGAAAAGGCAGCAACAAAGGAATAGATTTTTCAATAGAGA
>CBDUBK010000418.1:0-3106 GCA_965365375.1 uncultured bacterium
AATCTGCAGGAAAATCAGTAATCTTGGCCATGAGCCGTGTAAAGATTGTTCTGCCCGAAGTTTTTTCCTTTTCAACCATCATACCCATCCGCATCACTGACCTTAACTATGGAGGCCATGTAGGTAATGATACGGTTCTCTCTCTTTGCCATGAAGCCAGGATGCAGTTCCTTTCATCATTTGGTTATACTGAAATGAAACTTGAAGGCATCAGCCTGATCATGAGTGATGCTGCCATCGAATTTAAAAATGAAAGTTTTTATGGTGACCGGCTCAGGGCTTATGTAAAAGCACTTAATTTCAGCAGGGCAGGCTTTGATATTTTCTATAAACTGGTCAGGGAGTCCGATGAAAAAATAATTGCGGTAGCTAAAACGGGCATGATCTGTTTCAACTATGATAAAAGAAAGGTTGTAAGCCTGCCTCCCATCCTGCAGGAAAAATTATCCTCCTGAACCATTCCAGATTTTCCAGCTTTCTTCGGCCTGCAGAACAAGCATTTCATATCCGTTTTTGATAATGGCACCCCGCTCTTTGCCTTTTTTAAGGAATGCAGTTTCCGGTGGATTATAAACCAGGTCATACAATAAATGTTCGCGGCCGATGAACTGGTACGGAATAACCGGAAACATTTCAATACCAGGAAAGGTTCCAAGCGGGGTGGTATTGATGATCAGTTTATGATCGCGGATATGTTTTTCTTCGAGGTCCTGGTAAGTCAATGTTGAGCCCTCGTGTAATCTCCGGCTTACGATATCATAGGTGATACCAAGCTTGTTCAAAACAAAAATAACAGCCGACGCGGCTCCCCCGTTCCCAAGAATGAGGGCACTGTTATGCTGTGGTTTTAATAATGGCAGCAGGCTTTTTTCAAAGCCTGTGATATCTGTATTGAATCCAGCTAATTTTCCACTGACAATACGGATACAATTGCAGGCATTCAATCCTTCCACCCTGAATTCATCAAGATGGCGGATTACCAGTTGTTTGTAAGGAATGGTAACGTTGAGCCCTTCGAGAAATGGGTTTGAGGCAACCAGTTCTTTCAGTTCACCAACTGAAGAAATAGGAAAGAGATCATAAGAACAATCGCTGATCCCTTCCCTCCTGAATTTTTCTTCGAAATATTTTTTAGAAAAGGAATGTGAAAGCGGGTAACCTATCAACCCGAACTTTCTCATGCATTTTCCTTGTTGAGGTAAAGATGAAAAGTATCCCCTCTCAAGCCGATACGCATGGCTTCGAGAGGAATGACTTCTGTAGGAGCAATATTGCCCAGGTTTACATTACAACCAAGAAGTTCTATAAAATAAAGTTGCTGTGCTTTTTGCGGGGCTTCCCAAATGATTTTTTCCCCGGGTATCTGTGTCAGGATTTCCTGCACAAGACCTTCACGCACTTCACCTGAACCGCGGTAAATACCCACGTTCCCGGCCTCCCTGGCTTCTGCAATCACATAACTGGCACCGGCATTCAATTCAGCACGCATCAGTTCAATCCATTTATAAGGGGGAATGATATGCGCAGCATCCTTGCTGCCCACTTCACTTAATACAGTTCCATATTTGGTGAGCTTTTCTACATAGCCACATTTTTCAGCATGGGGAATATCAATGGAACCGTCACTTACTTCCATATAGCTGATACCAAAATTTTTACAGACTGCTATATAATCTTCAAACTGGTTGCGGATCAGGAATGCCTCAAACAGTGTTCCGCCGAAATAGACAGGAATATCATAGGACCTGTACACTTCCAATTTTTCTTCAAGATTAGGCGTTACAAAGGAGGTTCCGAATCCAAGTTTTACAATGTCAACATGTGGGTGTCCGACACTCATCAGGTTTTTCGCTTCATTCACACTTAGTCCTTTGTCCATTACCATGGTAATGCCTGCTGCACGGGGTTTCTGGTTACGGTCGGGTATCTGAGTCAGGTTAAAATTCATCTGGGGAGGTCTTTTAATTTGGCCGCAAATTTAATGATGAAAAACCAAGGAACTGGGATTTGTTTACCGTGACCTTTTATACTGGGCTACCAGGTCAACCACCTGGGGGTTCTGCAAAATGGATGGATTGAGCTGGATGAATTTTTTAAGAAACTTGGGTGATGCTGCAAGGGCCTTGTCCAGCTGAAGCAAGGCTTCCTTGGTCTTATTTAATTTAAAAAGAACTGCGCTAAGGTAATAAAGGAACAGGGGTTTATTGTTCGTATGGGTAAGGGCTGCTATGGCTTGCTGTTTTGCTTCCGGATAAAATTCAGCGGTATACAAACAACGGATCAGGGCTTCCCAGCCTGAAATATTTTTGGGCCTTACCCTTACAGCTGTTGAGAGATATTGAACTGCCTCCTTAAATTCATTCAACTGGAGTTTGCATTCCCCCATCAGCAGGTTGTATTCATGCTGCAGCCTGTGGATCTTCAATGCCGATTCAAGCTGCTTGATGGCACTTGCCCATTGCGATTCATTGTAATAGGTGCAGGCGATCTTGTAATGCAGTTTGCTGTCATCAGGATTGAGATGAGAGGCTTTACGGTAATGAAATCTTGCCTGGGCAAAATTTTTCATCTTATCATAGCAATGGCCTATTGCCTCATAGATCACTTCTTCGGGCTTGCTTAGTTCAAGAACCTTTTCCAGGGCCTCGATCGCTTCCTTGTATTTCCTCAGCCTGATATAGGCATCACCGATATTGCGGTAAGCATAATCAAATTTTTCATCGATCACAAGGGCATACTGGTAAGCATCGATTGCTTTTTCATAGAGCTTGAGCCCCTGGTAGGCGGCTGCAAGGTTGAACCATGCCAGTTCATTATATGGATGCTGCTCTATAATTTCCAGGTGCAGGCGGATACTTTCTTCATTCCTGCCGGTGAAATCGGTCCAGAAACAAATTTTGTACAGGGCTTCTTCACTATTGGGTTCTTCCTCCAGAATTACCTTGAGACAGTCGAAAACCTTGTCAAATTCCTCGTAATCGTCATAAACATCGGCGAGTTCAAACAGTAATTCCACCTTTTCATCTCCTTCAAAATGACCCACAGCCTGTTCAAGCAGGTCTACCGCTTTTTGCTGCATGTCAAGCGCGAGGTATGCGTCAGTTTT
>CBDUBK010000419.1:0-3106 GCA_965365375.1 uncultured bacterium
GAACTGCTGCCGTCCTGCCGAAAGTTTTGCCTTCAGTGTGCCGGAGGCGGTATCCAGCCTGTCCGACAAACGGTCTACTTTCCCCTTCAGGGAAGCAGCTGCGGAATCGAGCGAGGTGGAATCCCAATTGACCAATAGTTCAGACAGCTGGTAATAATCATCCAGGACAGCTTTAAAATCCTGGTTCATTTCCATGCTGAAAGAACTGGAACTGGCCGGGGCTGTTGCCGCCGGTTTTTTTTCATCTGTACAAGCTGCCAGGAATGCCAAAAGGAACAATGCCAATAGCCTCATCTTAAAAACTTTGTGCAAAAGTAAATCAAGGCCCGCTGATGCAGCCATTTTCAGGGCTGTTAAACTTTAGGTTTTGCGGGTTTTGGTACCGGCAGCCTGTTTTTTCCCTGCTGCCCTTGATTATCTTTGCGGCTTCCATTCACGTAGTAATACATATAACCGTTTTTCATGCTCGCAGGCCTTCAAAATGTAACATTCGAATTTGGTGCAAGGTTGATCGTAAAAGATGCCACCTGGCATATTCACCCGGGAGAAAGAATTGGCCTGATCGGCTATAACGGTACCGGCAAATCCACCCTGCTCAAAGTACTGGTGGGTGAATACCTGCCTTCGAACGGAACGGTTGAAAGAAGCCGCAGTACTTCTATTGGCTATTTACACCAGGATCTCCTGAGCTTTGAGACCAGTGAATCCATCGTGGAAGTGGCCATGCATGCATTCGACAAGGCCAAGGCCCTTGAAAAAGAACTGGACCGCATGGTGAAGGAACTTGAGGTGAACCAGACCGATAAGCTCCTGGATGATTACAGCCATAAGCTGCATGAATTTGAAGAAGCCGGCGGCTATGTGATGCAGCACCAGACGGAAGAGATTCTCCAGGGACTTGGTTTCGCCAATGCCGACCTTCAAAGGCCTTACCGGGAATTCAGCGGGGGCTGGCGTATGCGTGTGCTGCTCGCGAAAATGATCCTCCAGCAACCTGACCTCTTATTGCTCGATGAACCGACCAACCACCTTGACCTTCCTTCAATCGAATGGCTTGAAAAATACCTGACCCATTACCAGGGTTCAGTTGTGATCGTGAGCCATGATAAATATTTTCTGAACCGCATGGTCACCAAGATCGTGGAGGTTTACCAGCAGCAGCTGCACATTTACAATGGCAATTTTGATTATTACGAAAAAGAAAAAGCCATCAGGATCGACCAGCAGCAGAAGGCTTATGAAAACCAGCAGGATTATATCCGACAGAATGAAAGGCTGGTGGAAAGATTCAGGGCCAAGGCCAGCAAGGCTGCCATGGCGCAGAGCATCATGAAAAAGCTGGACAAGCTGGACCGCATTGAAGACGTGGAGATCGAAAGACCTAATATCCGGATCAATTTCAGGGTGGATAAACAACCGGGAAGAGTGCTGGTGGAACTGAAGGATATCACGAAAAAATTTGGCGAGAATACCATTGTAAAAAATACCGGTGCTGAAATTGACCGCGGCGATAAGATCGCGCTGATCGGCGCAAACGGAAAGGGAAAGTCTACCCTGCTGCGCATTATCGCAGGACAGGAAACCTTTGAAGGCGAACGCAAATGGGGCCATAATGTTGATGAAAGTTTCTACGCGCAGCACCAGCTGGAAGCGCTCAATATCAACAATACCATTCTTGATGAAATGAAAGAATGCGGCAGCCAGATGACGGAACTGGAATTACGTGGTCTGCTGGGATGTTTTCTTTTCAGCGGTGATGATGCGGATAAGAAGATCAGGATCCTGAGTGGTGGTGAGAAAGCAAGGGTGGCACTGGCAAAGACCATTGTGAGCAAGGCCAATTTCCTCATGCTTGATGAACCGACCAACCACCTTGACATGCACAGCTGTGACCTGCTGATCGAGGCTTTGAATAAATACCAGGGAAGCATTATCCTGGTAAGCCACGACCGTTATTTTATTTCCAAAACGGCCAATAAGATCTGGGAGATCGTAGACCAGGAGATCAAGGAATTCAAAGGCGGTTACGAAGAATGGGTGGAATGGAAAGAAAGGATGGCGGCTAACAGTTCAAAGTCAAAAGTTCAAAGTTCAAAGTCTGAAAAAGAACAGGGCGCTGGTAACAAGAAGCAGGAAGCAACCGAGTCAAAAAAAAACGATAAGCCTGCCAAACCGGTGAGTGCTGCGCCCACAGTGCAGCTGGATAAGAACGAACTGAGAAGGGAACTCCAGAAATTGCAGAAACAATTCCAGCAGCTCGAAAAAAAACTCGAAGAACTGAACCAGCAGAAATCAAAACTTGAATCGAGTCTTTCACTACCGGAAACTTATAACAACCCTGATAGTTTCAAAAAGACTGAAGCTGAATACAAGCATGCTGCTGACAAAGTTCAAGCTGCCAATGGCCAGTACGAGGAATTATTTGAAAAGATCATGAAACTGGAAGAAGCGATCGAATCCTAACTCTCTTTCATTTTGATAAAATCGCTCACGAGGTAAGCTACCAGTTTGCCGGTGAGTTCATCTGATTTTCCATTATGGATCTGCGTGGCGCCTTCACAAATATGCAGGTAACAGGCTTTTACATGCGCGGCACAAAGGTTTACATACTGCCGTGCATTTAACTGTTTCAGGCCACTCGGACTGACTGCACTGCTCAATACATTTTCTATGGAATCAAGATCCAGTTCAATGCCGGTATAATTATCATCGGTGAATTCTATGGCATGCGATACAGCCTGGCGGAATGATCTTTTTTCATGGATGAAAATATCCTCGTAGGTAATAAAATCAATAAAGGGATTATTGACAATATCCAGCCAGACATTCAGCGGCAGGTAGTTTTCATGTACTCCTACCACGCAGTATTTCTGCAGGTATCCATCTTCTTCCGCATAACGGAATCCATTGCCGCTATGCCTTCCTTCCATGGGACGGTAATCCGTATGCGCGTCGAGGTTGATGGCATTGATCTGAGGCAGCGGGATTGCTTCTCTCTGGTGAAGCCCCTTGGCGGCACCCTTGATGAGGGGATAGGCATTGTTATGCCCGCCGCCGATTACGATCGGCAGTTTACCTGCAGCTACAACCAGTTTGATAAGACCTT
>CBDUBK010000420.1:0-3095 GCA_965365375.1 uncultured bacterium
CCTGTAAACTGGCTGATGATGTAAAATCTGAAGCACTTGTTGGTATGACTCAGAGCGGATACACGGCATTTATGCTCAGCAGTTACCGCCCTAAAGCTCCCTTATTCATATTTACCAAGGAAAGATTCCTGGTAAACCAGCTGAGTTTGAGCTGGGGAGTAAGGGCTTTTTATTATTCAGAAGAAACTTCTCTTGATGATATCATATTTGACCAGATCGACATCCTGCAGGAAAGAGGATTTGTAAAAAGCGGTGATACAGTGGTGAGTACAGGCAGTACTCCCATTCACATGCACCTTCCCACGAACGTGGTCAAGATCACCAAGGTTGAATAAAATTCTATCCGGGAATTTGTCCCTGTCAGATATTTCAAAAAAAGGCCCGGGAATCCGGGCCTTTGCAGTATTTATGTTTACCGGTCATCTCCATACGCAAAGGATCAGGGCAGCAATTGCCTGGCCCAGCACATGGTAAAGACCATCGATGAGGTGTAATCCAAAAGGTTTTTTTACATACAGGTAACTGACGCTGATGGCTGTTGCGGAAAAAAACAAACCTGTGAACACTCCCAGTTTGATCCCCGAAATCGCTTCAAACAATCCCAGGCGGTTTACAAGTATGGCCAGTCCTACTGTGGTAACAAACATCAGGAGGAAGGAATAGAACATTATGACACCGGCTCCTTTTTTGGCTTCCGGGTTATTCATATCAATACCCTGGTAGGCTACCCATTGTTTGCCAAACAAAGGTGAGTACCAGAGGGCACCCAGCGCGAAATATGCAATTGCGGCAACGAGGATGTGCAACCAGTTAAGGTCTGAAAAAAATGAAGTGTCCATAATAAGTGGTTTTGGTAATTTGTGTAAAAAGTTAGAAACAAATTTCAATAAGACCTAACAATGATCAATTATAATGACCGCATCTTCCGGCCGGTGAGCAATTCAGAAAATGGTGAGGTAAACCAGGAAACAACATTTCATTACCAGCAACAGGGCTTCCTTGTTTCTGCCACATACTCAGGTGGTAAGGTTTTATTCGGGCACCTGATCGGACTTGCCGATGCTGACGGGAATATGGAGATCCGTTACCATCATGTAAACGAAAATGGAGAGCTGATGACAGGCATCTGCCATTCAACCCCAGTAGCCCTGCCGGATGGAAGGATCCGTATTTATGAAAAATGGAAATGGACAAGCGGTGATGGTACTGAGGGTGAAAGCATCATCGAAGAAGCATATGAATAAAATCATTCCCCGATCGTCATATTCTTTCGCATCATATTCACATGCGCTTCCTGGAATTCAATGACTTTCTCAAACATCTTTTGCTGGGCTGCTGAAGGCTGGAATCCTTCAGGGAGTTTTTCTTTCACGAGATCCCTCCATTCATTGATCTCTTCATTGATGACTAACAACCTGCCGCCGGCAGCAGTATCCTCCCCGGCTCGTTTGATCAGCTCCATGCCTTCCATAGCCAGGTCATGTTCCCTGCGGAGAACTTTATTAAAGGTTTCCGTGTCCAGGGATTTCATTTGCCTGACTTCTTCAAATTTTATTTCGGCATCGTTACAGGCCAGTAAGGAGAAGGTAAGAAAGAGGAATAAAATGCGCATGGTATTGATTTGAGTGTCCATCGCCCATCGTCCATGGTATGGTCTATGGTCTTTATCACTAAGATAAAACTCATTGCGCTCCAACCCCACCTTTCTCGTCATTTTCAAAAGTTTTCCGGAGCCCTTCTTCAAATGAAACAGGATGATAATCCAGTTCTTTGATTGCTTTGCTGATATCGAACCCGGTTTTCAATGGTCTTGCTGCAGGTTGTTCAAATTCATGTGCTTCCACCCTCGTAATGAGGGAATGATCCAATGAAAGAAATTTGGCAGTCGCAACAGCCACCTGGTAAGGTGTAAGAACATCTTTACCTGATATATGAAAAATACCATTCTTCTTTTTTTGAACCAGCTTCACCAGTGCAAGTGCAAGATCCTCCACATAGGTGGGTGTTCTTACCTGGTCATCAAAGATTTTTAGTGGTTTGTTTTGACGCAAAGCATTGGCTGTATTGGTAACAAGATTCTGGCGGTTGAGCAAGGGCCGGCCATAAACAAGCACCGTTCTTACGATAGCCCATTCATGTTCATACGCTTTCACCAGTTCTTCTCCAAGAAGTTTGGTTGTACCATAATAATTCACGGGACCTGTCGTATCATTTTCCTTGTACATTCCCTGTAACCCGTCAAAAACGAAATCAGTAGATAGGTAAACAAAAAAACTTGAGAAACGTGCTGCTTCTTCCAGCAGATATTTTGTCCCGGTCACATTGATACGTAATGCCAGTTCCCGGTCCTGTTCGCAGGCATCAGGGGCTGACATAGCACCGCTATGGATGATAAATTGAGGTTGATAAAGTTCCAGGGCGTTCTTTACGGCCTCCTGGTCCGAGAAATCAAGGCTTGAATAAACTAATTGATCATGCTCGAAAGGCAGCCTCGAAGGACCCCTCCCGGTAGCGATCACGCGAAAATGATTTTTGAGCAAGCATTCAACCAGGTAATGACCTACAAAGCCATTGGCCCCGGTAACAAGTACGGTCTCCATGCTTCAAAAATAAGTGCGAAGACCGGGAGTCAATCCTGCAATGTTTCTATCAAGGATTGGTACCCAGCAGATCAGCCAGTTCCTGGTAACCCAGTCTTGAAATGGAAGCCGGTGTTTTATCCAGTCTTACAAGGTCCTGCGGACCCAGCACAAAGATGCGCACCATCACCTGTTCATCAGGCACCTGTGCTTCAATTCCGTATTTATGCTTATTGGTGCGGTATTTCACCATTACACTACCTGGAGTATTCATATTATACCAGGCCTGGTCGTAACCGGGACGGCCAAAAGAAGGTAAAACATGAAATGGGATCCTAAGGGGTTTGGTGATCCTGCGCCCGTCATCATATTGGATATTTTTTACAAATACCAGCACCGCGCCACCAGCCAGAACCTCATTGGTAACCGCCGGCAGGGAATTGTTATGCGCAAACAGTTTATAATCGAGGCTGTCGGAAACCGACCAGCTGTTTCCTCTTTCCCAACTGGTAATCA
>CBDUBK010000421.1:0-3068 GCA_965365375.1 uncultured bacterium
GGCTTTTATCTGGCCCATCATCCAGGATTATTCCTTTATGGATCTGACACCCATGTCCATCGAGGTGAATCTTACCAAGGCATTGAGCAAACAAAACATCAGGGTGGACGTTCCTTCGAAATTTACTGTGGGTATCTCTACTGATCCAGGTATCATGGAAAATGCTGCGGAGAGATTATTGGGACTGGCAAGCCAGGATATCCATTCACTGGCAAATGATATCATTCTAGGCCAGATGCGCCTTGTGGTGGCCATGATGGATATTGAAGAGATCAACAATAACCGGGACAAATTTTTATCCAACGTGGCTTCGAATGTGGAAGCGGAATTAAAAAAGATCGGTCTGAAACTGATCAACGTAAACATTACGGATATCAAGGACGAAAGTGGTTATATAGAAGCATTGGGTAAGGAAGCCGCTGCAAAAGCCATTAATGAAGCCAAAAAAAGTGTGGCCGAGCAGGACAGGTTTGGTGAGGTGGGTAAGGCAGAAGCCGAACGTTCCAAGGACATCAGCATCCAGCAAACACAGAAGGACAGGGATGTGCAGATCGCCGAAACCCAGCGTGACCGTGATACACAGATCGCAATGGCCGTAAAAGACCGAGAGGTATTGATGGCGGCTGCTAAAAGAGATGAATCCATTGGTAAGGTGGAAGCGGAAAGGGATACCCGTATCAAGACCGCTGAGGCAAATGCCGTTGCTGTACAGGGAGAGAACCAGTCAAGGATCCAGATCGCTGATTCGGAAGCTTTGAGAAGGGAAAGGGAAGCGGAAGCCCTCAAGAAGGCCACCGCCGCGGAAAAAGTGCAGGCTGCAAAAGCCCTTGAAGAAGCTTACACAGCTGAGAAAAGAGCGGAAGAAGCCCGTGCGGAAAGGGAAAGAGCTTCGCAGAATGCCAATATCGTGGTATCTGCCGAAATCGAAAAACAGAAGGCCATCATTGAAGCGCAGGCTGAAGCAGAAAGAATCAGGGAAAGAGCAAAAGGTGAGGCCGATGCCATCTATGCCAAGCTGGAAGCAGAGGCGCGCGGTATGTACGAGATCCTGACCAAGCAGGCCCAGGGTCTGGACCAGATTGTTAAAGCTGCGGGTAATGATCCGAAAGACGCTGTACTGCTGCTGATCTCAGACAAACTGCCGGAACTGGTAAAAATGCAGACCGATGCCATCAAGAATATCAAGATCGACAAGGTTACAGTTTGGGAAAATGGCAATGGGGCTGATGGTAAAAGTTCTACCGCGGGATTTGTATCCGGGCTCTATAAAGCCGTACCACCATTGAAAGATATTTTTGATATGGCCGGTATGGACCTGCCCAACTACCTGGGCAAGCAGAAGAATGGAAGTGATGAGACTACATTACTGGAACAATAATATTGACCTGTTTGATTTGGTGAAGGGTTCCCTGCCGGGAGCCCTTTTTTATGACGATTTGTGAAAAATTGTCAAAATTCATGTCGCTCCGTGCTGCCTTTCCGGGCGCTGACTGCCATAAACTGCAATTTTTGCACTTTATCGGCTGATGGCACACAATTAGCCTACATTTGCCGTCCGCTAAAAGGCGGAACTCCCTGAAAAAATTTCATTTAACCAAAAATTCATAGACGTATGGCTAACAAAGTAAGTGTTACCCCTCTACATGACAGAGTGATCGTTAAGCCCGCCGCTGCAGAAGAAAAAACAGCAGGTGGCATCATTATCCCTGATACGGCAAAAGAAAAACCACAACGTGGTACTGTGATCGCTGCCGGTCCTGGTAAAAAAGATGAACCTGTAACCGTAAAAACAGGTGACACCGTTTTGTATGGCAAATATGCCGGAACTGAAATCTCCATCGAAGGCGAAGATCTGCTGATCATGAGGGAGAGTGATATTCTGGCCATAGTATAAGCAAATCGCTCATGGCCAATGGCCATTGGCTAATAGCCAAAGGCTCTCATTCATTAACAATAATAAAAACTCAAATTTATATGGCTAAACAACTGTTTTTCGAAACTGATGCCCGCAATAAAATGAAAAAAGGGGTTGACATCCTTGCCAACGCCGTGAAAGTTACATTAGGACCTAAGGGCCGTAATGTGGTGATCGAGAAAAAGTTTGGTGCACCTTCTGTAACCAAGGATGGTGTGACCGTTGCAAAAGAAATTGAACTGGAAGATGCCATCGAGAACATGGGTGCGCAGATGGTGAAGGAAGTTGCTTCCAAAACCGCTGACGTTGCCGGTGATGGTACTACTACCGCCACAGTACTTGCCCAGGCAATCATCACTGAAGGCCTGAAGAACGTTGCCGCAGGTGCCAATCCAATGGACCTCAAGCGTGGTATTGACAAAGCCGTGAAAGTGGTGGTTGAAAATCTCCGTTCACAATCACAGACTGTTGGAAACGACAACAAAAAAATTGAGCAGGTTGCAACCATCTCTGCCAACAATGATCATGAGATCGGTAAACTGATCGCCCAGGCTATGGAAAAAGTTTCCAAAGACGGTGTGATCACGATCGAAGAAGCCAAAGGCATTGAAACTACAGTTGATGTGGTTGAAGGTATGCAGTTCGACCGCGGTTATATTTCTCCATATTTCGTTACCAACAGCGAAAAAATGGAAGCAGAACTCGAAAATCCTTACATCCTGATCTATGATAAAAAGATCAGCAGCATGAAGGATATCCTGCATATCCTTGAAAAAGTAGCCCAGCAAGGCGCACCACTTCTGATCATCTCAGAAGATCTTGAAGGTGAAGCACTGGCTACCCTCGTAGTGAACAAACTGCGTGGTACTTTAAAAGTAGCTGCTGTTAAAGCTCCGGGCTTTGGTGACAGGAGAAAAGAAATGCTGCAGGATATCGCGATCCTTACAAAAGGTATCGTGATCTCTGAAGAGCAGGGTTACAAACTGGAGAATGCTGATCTTTCTTACCTGGGTAAATGTGAAAGGGTAGTGATCGATAAAGACAACACAACTGTTGTTGGCGGTAAAGGTGAAAAAGAGGGCATTACTGCACGTATCAACCAGATCAAATCACAGATCGAGAATACAACTTCTGATTACGACCGTGAAAAACT
>CBDUBK010000422.1:0-3062 GCA_965365375.1 uncultured bacterium
CAAGGATCATTGGAATTTGCCCAATGAAGACCGTATACTTTGAAGGTACCAAGAGGGAAAGAGGTGTGGAACCTATGTTCTGGATCTATTATCCTGACCTGCGTCCAACCCTGGCCAACTACAGCGTTTATAATTCCAAGAACATGGGTGCAAGCCGCATGACCTGGGAAGAGCTGTTTGAAAGCCGTATGTTCAGCAGTTATATCATCAACTCTACTTTGGATAACCCATCCATGAAAGCTCTACAGGTAAGGATCAAGGATCCGATCCTGAGATTGCTGGAAGGTGATAATATCAAAGAAAGGATATTCAACTATGAGCAGGACCTCTGGTCTTATTGATCAAAAAACTTCTTATCATAAAAACCCCTCATCCGAGGGGTTTTTTTATTGGAGGATACCATTGCCGCAACCAATAAAACTTTTTTAAAAAATGTGGTAACTACGTATAGGATATGTATTAAATAGTAGTATTTTTATCTCGGTTTTTCATAGGATATTGGATTTTAAAAACGGGGCTGAATTTCCATTCTGGCCCCTTTGTTTTTTTAGAGAAGCTGCAAGCGGCAAGTTGCAAGCTGCAAGACTTTAAATCCATGGTATTTTCATCGCCATTTGCCTAAATTTTTCTTCCAGGAAGAATATACCTAAGTCAAGAAAAACAATTTAGGAATTTCAAAAACACTTCAATCTTTCAACCACTACTTACCGCTCCTTCCCGTCCTAAGCGCCTTGCCGGCTAAAAAAAAGAATTTCACGCAAAGACGCCAAGAAAAAAAGATGCAAGTTGCATTGTGATTCACCATTGACCATTCACCATTCCAGCCTAAGCTAAAGCCAAGGCTGGCGCAGTACGTCTCACTACTCTTCCTCCTCAAAATACTTCCTGATCAATTTTGCTTTAGAAATTCCAACCCATTTCGCGAGTTCTTCCTCGGGTTGTAGTTTGATATTATTGACAGACCTGAAGGTCTTGAGCAGTAAATTGGCCGTGTTGGTACCAATACCTTTGATGCCTTCCAATGAATTTTTGAATGTGCCCCTGCTACGCTTGCCCCGGTGAAAATTGATGCCAAAACGGTGCACCTCATCCCTGATGCGGCGGATGAATTTGTGGCTTTCGCTGTCATAAGGGAGTTTGAGAGATTGTTTATCTCCCACAAAAAATATTTCCTCTTCATTCTTGGCCAGCCCTACCAGTGTCATCTTTCCGGTTAAGTCCAGTTCCACCACGGCTTCCTGGGCTGCGCTTAACTGGCCTTTGCCGCCGTCAATGATTACGAGTTGCGGAAATGGTTCACCTTCCTCTTTCAGGCGTTTATATCGCCTGGAAACAGCTTCTTTCATCGACGCGAAATCATTGATGCCTTCAACCGTTTTTACATTAAAATGCCGGTAATCTTTTTTGCTGGGTTCACCATTTTTAAAACAAACCATCGCGGACACAGGATAACTTCCCTGGAAATTGGAGTTATCGAAACATTCAATATGCACAGGAACGGCTGTCAGTTGAAGGTCTTCCTTTACCTGCAACAGCACATTGTATTTATCCGCATTCTTCACACCCAGTTTCAGCCTTTCCTTCGAGCGCAGGTTGTCAATAAAATGATGTACGTTTTTTTCTGACAGTTCCAGCAGTTTCTTCCGGTCACCACCCCTGGGAACGGTCACACTCACCCCTGGCTCCTCATAAGAAAGATCAAAAGGAATGATAATCTCTTTTGCCTCGCTGTTGAACGTGGTCCTCATCTGGCCAATGGTAAATGCCAGGGTTTCTTCTATCGTCTCATCCAAATGGGTTTCTACCTGCAGGGTCTTTGTCTGTATGATTGTGCCGTTTTCCACCATCAGGTAATTGACAAAGGCAGTTTCATTTTCTTTCTGTATGAAAAATACATCCACGGTTCCAAGAGATGTATTCACCACGATGGACCTTGACTGGTAATTTTCGAGGTAAGAGATTTTTTTACGTGTAAGCTCTGCTTTTTCAAACTGCAGGTTCACCGCCTGTGCCTTCATTTCATTTTTGAAATGATGGATCACAGGACCAAGATTTCCTTTAAGGAGGTTCTTAAGCTGGGTAATATTGTTTTCATATTCCGCTTCCGACTGGTGCGCTTCACAGGGACCCATACAATTACCCAGGTGGTATTCCAGGCAAACCTTGAACTTTCCTTTTTCAATGTTTTTGGGTGTGAGATTGAGGGGACAGGTACGGAGCGGAATGGTCTGTTTAATAAAATTCAATAGTTCCCTCACCTTGTTTACCGAAGTATAGGGACCGAAATAACGGGAACCGTCATCAAGCTTTTGCCTGGTCAGGTAAACCCTTGGAAAATGTTCATTCTTGATTACGATATAAGGATAGGTCTTATCATCCTTTAGATTGATATTAAAAACCGGCTGGAATTGTTTGATGAGAGAATTTTCCAGGAGGAAGGCATCCTGTTCAGAATTCACGATGGTAAATTCAATTTTGCGGATCCTTTTTACAAGCTCGTGGGTTTTATAACTGGCCAGTGTTTTATTGAAATAGGAAGCCACACGCTTCCTGATATTTTTGGCCTTGCCTACATACAGCAGGTTGCCATTACCATCATAGTATTTGTAAATGCCCGGTTGCCCGGGCAGGCTTGCTGTGATATTTTGAAACTCTGCATGCGTCATTATTCAATCAATCATCTTACTGCTCCCACTGGTCGCTGTTCCATTGAATCCTGAGATTGTGCACCTGTTCAGGAGCATTTTTTTTCTGGGTGATGGTACGGATATTAAAATAACGGTTGGTATCCCAAAGCATTTTTTTCTCGGTCACCACATCATCATCGTCTTTTATCTTTTCTACATAAATGGTCATCACTTTATCCTCTACAGCTCCAAAGCCCGGCATGATGCTAACGTCCTGCTTTACCACATCAACATTTTTATCATATGCAGTATAACTCATGAATACCCTGCCGGCCATGGAATCATAACTCACCATTTCATCATAATCATTTCCCGTTCCCGGGTCACGGAGATTTGGAATATCAAGGAAATCAGCAGCATATTTCCGGATCTCTT
>CBDUBK010000423.1:0-3062 GCA_965365375.1 uncultured bacterium
GGTCCTGCAGGTTTTGATCATGCCATGAGATGGTGTGGTGCCTCCTTCAGTAAGGGCTGCACAAAGTTCTATACGGTCTGCTCCACCTGCCACTGCAGCTGCGGTAGTGTGCAGGTCTGCCGTGGCGATTTCAATAATATAATGCTGTTCCATGGTTATTCATCCGGGTATGTTATAATGCTGCAAAGCCATCAAAGATTTAAATGATGATTTCTACTTTATTTAAAAATGCTTTTGCTGTCAAATACCTCCACTCCTTTTTTGGAATGCACGGCATAGTTAAATCCTTTTTGAAGCGCATAGGCTCCATGCCTTCCTTTTTTATCAAGTGCAATAAAGCCAACCTGCAGGTCTTTTGCTTTATTGCCTCTCATTTTGAACATCCGTTCACAGGCTTTTTTACAGGCCGTTTCCGGTGATGATCCCTGGCGCATTAGTTCAATGACTGTATGTGCTCCACATATACGGACTACTTCTTCTCCTACACCAGTAGCTGTAACCGCACCTACTTCATCATCTACATATAAACCTGCACCAATGATGGGTGAGTCACCTACCCTTCCGCGCATCTTGAATGCCATACCACTGGTGGTGCAGGCACCTGAAACATGCCCATGGCTGTCCATCGCGATCATGCCGATCGTATCATGATTGTTTTGTTGGCCTGGCTGGTTTTTTTTCTCGAGCAGTTTGGGAATGGTCATAGGATCATATTGGGCTTTTTCCTTCCATTCCTTCCAGGCTTTTTCACTTTTTTCTGTCAGCAGGTTTTCAACCTGGAAACCCTGTTGCAGTGCAAACTGCAAAGCGCCCTCTCCCACCAGCTGCACATGTGGCGTTTTTTCCATGACCATTCTTGCCACCCTGATTGGATGTTTGATGCCTTCGAGGAACATAACCGCGCCGATATTACCGGCTTCATCCATGATGCAGGCATCCAGTGTAACCTTGCCATCACGGTCCGGCAAACCGCCGTAACCAACACTCATATCCTCGGGATCAGCTTCCGCCACCTGCACGCCGGATTCAACCGCGTCGATCGCCCGTCCGCCACTGGCAAGGATTTTCCATGCTTCTGCATTGGCTTTGACATTCGGTGCCCATGTGGAAAGGACAATAGGGTTATTTTTGACCATTATTGTTTCCGGGCCGGCAGCAAAACCATTTTTAAAAAGCAAAGCCAGACTGCCAAGGGCTGAATTGCGTATAAAATGGCGGCGGTTGAACATATAGTACAATGTTTGATGTAACTGAAACGGCCATGAAACTATTGCATTTGAACACATATAACAAAAACCAAGAAGCATGTTTTTTTTAGCTGAATTTCCTAACCTTGCCGATCCTGCTGTCCTTACCGCTCTTCTTACTTTGACCGTACTTGAAATCATCCTGGGTGTTGATAATATCATCTTTATATCCATTGTCAGCAATAAGCTGCCTGCTGATAAACAGCCCCGTGCCCGTTTCATAGGTTTATTGCTGGCCATGTTGTTCCGGATTGGGTTGTTGCTGACCATCACCTGGATCATACAGCTCACCCATCCTGTTTTCACGCTCAATTTTATCAAGGATGAAGGAAAACCACTAGGCATCAGCTGGAAGGATATCATCCTGATCCTGGGAGGTATTTTCCTGGTATTCAAAAGCACTATCGAAATTCATCATAAGCTGGAAATTTCAAGTAAACCCTCCACGGCTGTTGCGCCTTCGGCATTCACAGCGGTGATCCTGCAGATCGTGCTGGTAGACGCGGTGTTTTCTTTTGACTCCATCCTTACGGCCATCGGCCTTGCAGATAATGTATGGGTGATGATCATCGCCGTTGTGATCTCCATGGTCATCATGATGCTGTTCTCCGGTAAGATCAGCAGTTTTATCAACAAGCACCCGACATTACAGATCCTTGCACTGGCTTTCCTGATCATGATTGGTGTGATGCTGGTAGCAGAAGGATTCCACCAGCATTTCAACAAGGCATATATCTATACTGCAATTGCATTCAGCCTGATCGTTGAACTGATCAACATGCGCCTGCGCAGGAACCGAGAGCCGGTTGATCTGAATAATGAAAGCCTCTGATGGCAAATTGTCAGAAAAAATGCTAAGGGCATACTGTTTGATGTTCTAACATTGAATTATTTTACATGAACATAGAGATCATATCAGGAAGTCCCCGGGGCAATAGTGTTACACACAGGCTTGCCCTGCATTTGCAGGAAGCTTTGAAACAGGCTGGTTATACAGCCGGCATCGTTGACCTCAGGG
The DNA here is from genome assembly GCA_965365375.1 of uncultured bacterium. Classification (GTDB taxonomy): domain Bacteria; phylum Bacteroidota; class Bacteroidia; order Chitinophagales; family Chitinophagaceae; genus Flavisolibacter. The sequence continues at coordinate 2,266 of CBDUBK010000423.1, forward strand.
AAACTGAATTTCCCCTGCTGCAGGCCGTATTCACCACAGTAGAAAGTACTCCTGAAGCCTACAGGCCCATAGTGAAAAGGATGTTTGAAGCACAGGCCTTTATTTTGATCACACCTGAATACAATGGCAGTTATTCCGCCGCCTTAAAAAACCTGCTGGATCATTTACCCAAACAGCACCATAAGGTTTTTGGAATTGTTACCGCTTCTACTGGTATGCTTGGAGGTGTGAGGGCGGCGCTCCAGTTGCAGGAACTGGTCTATGCACTCTTTGGCATCGGCTCACCCTATATGCTGGTGGTGCCACAGGTTGATAAAAAATTCAATGCCGATGGTTCCCTTGAAGACCAGCCATTCAAAAAGAATGTGGACCTGTTCATCAGGGAGTTTACGTGGCTGGCGGAGAGGATAAGCCAATAGCCAATGGCCATTGGCCTTTAGCTCACATCCACTGCGATTCAAAATTCCTGAAATCATGCTTCAGCTCCCCGTAGATCTGGCGGAAGGTTTTCATTCTTTCACGCAGCACGGTGTGGTTATCCATTTTAATGGAGGCCAGTCCCATACCGGTAAGGTCATGTACGAACGAAGCCAGTTGTCTTTCTGAAACATTCAAATCATGTTTGAGATGATCGATCACTTCTTTTTCAAGAATGAACTGGTTCTGGTAATGTTCGGCTTCAGCTAAAAACTCCCTGTTATTGTTGCGCTCCAGCAGCATTTCCAGGTGATGTTCAAAGATTTTGATTTCTTCTTTATAAAATATGAGTTCGCGCATCCAGAGCTGGTATTCCATGT
>CBDUBK010000424.1:0-3060 GCA_965365375.1 uncultured bacterium
CGATTATTAATTTATGATCATTTATCTAGGATTAGAATGCGGTTAGAATTGTGCTTCAACCTTGGGCCATGGGCAATGCACAGCCATCGTTAATGCTAAGCCGTCCAGGCCAACACAGATGCACACATCCCTTTGATGATTCCAACTTTGAACTTTCAATTTTGGACTTGGAACTAATAAAAAACCGCCGCTCCATAAAGGAACCGGCGGTCATTGGTTATAGCACTGCGATTTTAAAATTCAGTTGGTATTGTTCGCCCTCTTTCTCTTTCTCTTTCTCTTTCTGTTTCTGTTTCTATTCTCCTACTGCTGTACCACTAATTTCTCCGTACTCACCATCTGGTTTTTCTGGTCTAACACCTTTACCAGATAATTGCCCGCAGTAATGATGGAGGGAAGTTTGATCTCCTGTACCTGGAATTTATTGTTGACTGTAATTTCCTGCTGGCTGAGAATTTTACCGGTGATATCCATGAACTGGACCTTATACCTTCCTTCTGCCTGGTCACGGAATACCAGTCTAACAACACCCGTGGTTACAGGATTCGGATAGACTGTAATGGAGTTGCGGCTGGTAAGCTGGTCAAGTGTTGGTTTCTGTCTGGCTTCCACTACCGCATCAGGCTGGGGTTGTGCAGGCAGTACATTTTCTTTTGGCTCATCTTTCCTGCGCTTTTTCTCTGATAATAAATTACCATTGGCCAGGTCAGATGCATTATATACAGCATCACCCGAAGAAAATCTTTCAGCCTGTAGTTTATTGATGTCGAATTTAAAATAGCCTGCCGTTGAGTTGGAACTGCATACGATCACACTCATATCTTCATCCACCATGGCGCCGTTGGTTGTAAAACCTTTTGGTAAGCCCTGGATCTCACCCAGGAATTTCGCGGTTTTATTTTTTACGCTGATATGAAATACACGGCGGTTTGCAGTGACGAGGTAAAGGTCGCCGTTTTTGTGAGCGACCATGTCGCCTCCGTAAGCTGACTGGTTGCGGATGGAATTATTACCATTGGAAGGATCATCAGCAATTGCACCCAGATCGGTGATCAGGGCTTTTTTGTTGGTAGTGAAACGGATGAGGTGATTGGCATTATTGCTCAGCGCATATCCATCACCGTCACTTCCGATGACCATGCGAGTAATCTGGTTGGGAATATCACGTGTGCCGCTGAGCGCTCCGAAATTTTCATTTTCAAAATAATAAATCCTCGCTGTTTTTGATTTCAGGTCTATATACCGGAGCTGGTTAATGCCCATGGGAGTATAATAGAGCCTGTCATGTTTTTTATCATAAGCGCAGGCAGCAGAATTGGTGGCAAATGGTTCGTCATATGAAACGCTTGAAGATCTTACATGAACAACCCTTCTTTCTTTTACAGCATCACCGTTGCCATTACCTCCGGCGGGAGCCGCTGTTGTAACGAGCATGGTTCTTTGCACCTGGGGAGTCTCTGCTGGTTTCTTAACAATAGGTTTTCCTGTTCTTGCATTTAATAATTCAGGTGCCTGAGCTTTTTTGTAGATGCTTTCTACTTCATTGCCTGATAAAACATCAACAAGGCGTACTTCTGACCAGCTGTTCTGTCCTTTTTGCGGACCGGTAATAGCGTAGGCGGTAATTTTTTTCTGGGAGTAAACTGTAGCGGTTAATGAAAGGAGAATAAAGGAGAGTAAAATTTTTTGTTTCATGGTAAGTGGTTTTGGATAATTAAATTACGATAAGTTTCGTTGTGTCTCAAAAATTATTGCCTGCATCCACATTTATTACATGAACGGCAATGATGGTTATTTTCGGGGGCCAAAAGCCAAAAGCTTTTGGTTGATGGCCTATATATGCTTCAAAAATGAAAATCACCAATACCAGTTATCGCAAACCTGCAATTTTACTGATCACCTTACTCGCAGCTTACCGGGCCCTGCTGGCATTTGTAATGGAACTCGGTAATGATGAAACCTATTACTGGCTTTACAGCCAGCATTTGCAGTGGAATTATTTTGACCATCCTCCGGGAGTAGCTCTGTGGATCCGGATCTTTACGGCCAATCTTCTCCTGGATCATCTTGAAGGTTTCATACGTCTTGGCAGCGTGGTAGGGGCAGCGCTTTCTTCCTGGTTCTTGTTCCGTACCTTATCCCTTATCCACTCTGAAAAAGCAGGCTGGTATGCAGTGATCCTGTACAGTGCTTCTTTTTATGCTGGTGTCACAGCCGGTATCTATATTTTACCCGATTCACCACAGATGGTATTCTGGACCTTTAGTTTATGGATGCTCGCCAGGATCATTAAAGATGAAAAAAATTATGTTCCCTGGTTGTTGTTCGGGCTGGGAGCAGGCCTTAGCATCATGTGTAAAGTGCATGCTGGTTTTTTATGGATCGGATTCGGCATGTTCATCCTATTCAATAAAATTTCCTGGTTGCGCAGGCCGCAGGTTTATTTGTCCGCACTTGTTACAGCCCTGATCATCAGCCCGATCTTTTCCTGGAATTACCAGTATGATTTTGTGACCTGGAACTATCATAGCGAAAGAGTGGATGTGGATGTATGGAAACTCAACTGGTGGAGTTTTTGGAAACAGCTGGGCAGCCAACTGGGATTTAATAACCCTGTGAACGTGGTGATGGTGCTAATGGCTGCAGCAGGCTGGAAAAAATTCGTGGGTTCAAACCGGAATATTCTTACCATTTATGGATGGATCGGATCATTACTTGCCACAGCACTGCTGTTGGTTTCCTTGTTCCGGGATACTGTTTTACCTCACTGGAGCGGTCCAGCTTTTGTGAGCCTCATTCCCATGGCAGCTAGCTGGCTTGCTGAAAGAAACCGGAAATTTTTTCCATTTCCATTACGGTTGTCCCTTGCCGTTTACCTGCTGGTCTATACTGCCTGGGCCATTGCGGTGCAATATTACCCGGGAACTTACAGTAAAGACACTGAAAACCTTGGAAGGGGAGATGTAACAGTTGATATGTTTGGCTGGGAAGATGCGGGTAAACAGTTTGCGCAGATCTACCAGCTGGATGTTTCAGAGGGAAAAATGCCGGCAGGGGCAC
>CBDUBK010000425.1:0-3048 GCA_965365375.1 uncultured bacterium
CCTGCCGTTACAAAATCACGGATGATAAAATCGATAGTGGCTCTTTCAGCGATACCATCAACTCTTACCGGGTGAATAAAACCTTCTTTGCCTTCCGTTGTTTCGGGAGACAGGCTGTCTTTAGGCAGGGCCGTTAAAACTTCAGCAGCAATCTTTAAGGCATTCAGCATTTTATTTTTGGCATAACCGGGATGGGTGATCACACCATGAATAATAATCTGCACCCCATCCGCGCTGAAGGTTTCATCTTCCAGTGATCCTGCCTCACCACCGTCAAGGGTATAACCATAATCAGCACCCAGTTTCACGAGATCCACCTTAGCTGTACCTTTTCCTACTTCCTCATCAGGAGTAAAGAGGATCTTGATGGTTCCATGTTTTATGCCAGGATTGGTGACCAGAAAATTTGCCGCATCCATGATTTCTGCCACACCGGCCTTATCATCAGAACCGAGCAAGGTCGTTCCGCTGGCCGTGATGATATCATGGCCCAGCAGCTTCTCCAAATAAGGGAAATCTTTTTTGGTAAGCACCTGGCTTTTATCACCGGGTAAAACTATATCCTGTCCCTGGTAATCAGGATGCAGGATGGGCTTCACTCCTGTGCCGCTGGCATCGGGAGCAGTATCCACATGCGCGCAAAAACAGATCACCGGCACCTGCTTTGGGCTGTTGGACGGAATGGTCGCATATACGTAGCCGTAAGCATCCATGTGTGCATCACTGATGCCCATGGCAATCAACTCTTCCACCAGGACCTTCGAAAGGTCTTTTTGTTTTTCTGTTGTTGGATAAGTTGAGGACAAAGGATCACTCTGGGTATCGATCTGAACATACTTCATGAATCGTTCAGCAGCTGTAAACTGGTAGGATGAGAACATATGCAAATGTAGGTGGAACTGTTTCAAGTGTTGACGCATGCCGTTGTAGCTGCCTCGTAAAATTTTCTTAACTTGACCGCAACCAAAAACCACTCTGCATGAAAAAGTTACTGATTGGCTCCATTGTTGGCGGCCTCATTATTTTTATCTGGCAGTTTCTTTCTTTTGCTGCCATTAATTTTCACAAACCCATACAGCAGTATACCGATAAGGAAGATGCCATCATGAATTTCCTGAACAGCCAGGGACTCGAAGAGGGCGGGTATGTTTTACCGGGTATGCCCGAAGGAATATCCAAAGCAGAGTATGAAGCCAAAATGGAAAAGATGGAAGGCAAACCATGGGCTTCACTTCAGTATCATAAGGAACACGAAAACACCATGGCCATGAATATGATCCGTGGTTTTATCGTGAACGTTTTAGCAGTGTATCTTTTCTGCTGGCTGGTACGGCGTATGAACCAACCTGGTTTCAGTACCATTATGCTAAGCGCACTTGCTGTTGGGCTGATCATTTTCCTGAATGCGCCCTACATAAATTATATCTGGTTCCAGACGCATGATATCTGGGCACACCTGCTTGATTATATTGTAAGCTGGGGACTGGTAGGTGCCTGGCTGGGCTGGTACCTGCGCAGGGGCCTTAACGGGGCTACAACTTCTTAAGAGGGAAAATAAAAAAACGCCATCTAAATTGATGGCGTTCTTTTATTATTCATTATTGACCTCAGGGCATGATAATCCTTGAAGTAGGAACAATCTCCACGAGTTCGATATCGAAGATCAGGTCCTGGCCCGCGAGCGGGTGATTGGCATCCAGTACCACGCTGTCTTCTTTTACTTCCACGATCACTACAGGTAACTGCTGGCCCGCACCGTCGCTCATCATCAGTTGCATACCTACCTGCGGGGTAAGGTCCGGCGGAAACTGTGTTTTAGGAAACTCCACTACACGTTCGTCTTCTTTTTCACCATATGCGTCCACTACAGGGATCTCGATGGTTTTTTTATCGCCCTGCTGCATTCCCCTAACGCCATCATCAAAACCTTTGATCACCTGGCCGCTGCCTACGGTGAATTCCAATGGTTCACGGCCGTTGGAACTGTCAAATGTTTCACCGCTTCTCAGCTTTCCATGGTAATGAACTTTCACTTTGTCTCCATTCTGTGCTTGTTGCATGTCTGTTTTTTTTATCAGTAATAAAAATTCCGCCAGGTGGCGGACACTTGTGCTGCAAAAACCAGAGTGGGGCAAAAGCAGGTAAGATGTCCCGGCAGGGGGGCAAGGTAATGATCTTTTCACTTTTCGCTTGCGAAAATTTGCTGAAATTTGAAGGATGAAGCACCTCCTTTTCCTCCTGTTTATCAGCATTGGAATCTCAGTTTCCGCGCAGGATAACCGCATACTTGCGGGCGCGGAACGGATGCATGTTTACCTGCCCCTGATCAAAGGAAAGAAGGTCGGTGTTTTTGCCAACCAGACTTCAATGGTAGGTAATACCCACCTGGTGGATACACTCAAAAAATCGGGTGTTGACATCCGCGTGATCTTCGGACCTGAACATGGTTTCAGGGGCACTGCAGATGCCGGTGAAAAGATCGGCAACTATACCGATAAGGCTACCGGCATTCCTGTTATCTCACTTTATGGAACCAAGAGAAGACCTGCACAGGAAGACCTGAAAGACGTTGACATCCTGCTGTTCGACATACAGGATGTAGGTGTAAGGTTTTATACCTATATCTCTTCACTTGAGGAATTCATGAATGCGGCTTTTGAATACGGCAAGCCATTGATGATCCTCGACCGTCCTAATCCCAACGGGCATTATGTTGACGGACCCGTACTGGACAGAAAATATACATCCTTTGTGGGCATGCAGCCGGTTCCCATCGTATATGGAATGACAATCGGTGAATATGCAATGATGATCGCCGGTGAAAAATGGCTTTCCGAAAAAGCAAATGCAAGACATGAGTATTACAGGCGTGCTGAAAATTCTCCGCCTGATACCATGTTTCATTTCATGGTGATCAAAAATGGCAATTATGACCATACCAGCCTTTACCAGCTGCCGGTAAAACCATCTCCCAACCTGCCAACAAGCACTTCCATTTACTGGTATCCTTCCACCTGTTTGTTTGAAGGCACACGCTTCAGCGAAGGC
>CBDUBK010000426.1:0-3031 GCA_965365375.1 uncultured bacterium
AACCCTTTTATTCCTATTTTGAACAGCAAACACAATGCGGTAACCGCTCCCTGAAATAACCATAGACCCAGGTGCCTGCAATAGCACTGACCAAAACCACTGTTACTACCAGTATGCCTGTTCCTATCTGTGCAAACAGGGGCCCGGGGCAGGCGCCGGTCATCGCCCAGCCAAAACCAAATAAAAGTCCGCCGATCACCTGTCCTTTGTTGAATTTTTTATTATGAAAAGGAATAGGCTCTCCATAAATGGTCTTCACCCTGAATTTTTTGATCAGCCATACGGAAATCATCCCGGTTATCACGGCAGTACCGAGCACTCCATACATATGAAAACTCTGTAGCCTGAACATTTCCTGCATGCGGAACCAGGAAATGATTTCGGCCTTCACAAATACAATTCCGAATACCAGTCCTACTCCCAGGTATTTGAATTGATACCACCATGGATGCTGCAGGCTGGTTTCATTGATACATACAGTGTCCAGGCTCCGGACTTCATAATCGGTGACCTCTGGAAGCGGAGCCATATTATAGTCAGCCGCCAGGGAATTTTTTGTTGTATTCATTGTCTTTTGTTCCAATTAAAATATCAGAGTTTCATGATTAGAGGCAATACCAGGTTTGCCACAAAAAAACCTCCTGCCATAAAACAAATAGTTGCAATCAGTGATGGCAGTTGCAGGTTGCTCAGCCCCATGATCGAATGACCACTGGTGCATCCACCCGCGTACCTGGTTCCAAAACCCACGAGGAAGCCACCACCAACCAGAAGGATGAAGCCCCTGGGTGTAAACAAGGCATCCCAGCTGAAGATTTCAGGAGGTACCAGTTTGCCGTGATCATAAATGCCATAGGTTTTAAGTTCCGCAACCAGTGCGGGATGCACTTCCATTGGCTCTGTACCAGTAAGAAAGTGCGAAGCAAGGAATGCTCCTGCGAGAATCCCCGCAACAAAAAACAAATTCCAGGTTTCCTTCTTCCAGTTGTATTTAAAAAAAGGAATATTGGAAGGAAAGCAGGCAGCGCAGATATGCCGCAGGTTGGCAGAAATACCAAAATGTTTGTTTCCCAGTATCAACAATGCAGGTACGATCAAACCGATAACGATCCCCGCTGCATACCAGGGCCAGGGTTGTTTCAAAAATTCCAGCATCAAATTTTATTTGAGGCGAATTTCCGTTAATAATAATTCACCTGCGTTTTATCCTTTATGAAAAACTGTTCATTTCCAGTATCTTATTTGATGGAACAATTTTTTCTATCCTTAAAAGAAAAAAATGAAAAACTTATTGATCGTGGCGGGGCTGGCATTTTATTTACTGTCCTGCAACAATAGTCATGATAACCATAAGGGTACTGGCGCAGATACATCCGGCCATGAAGCGCATAAGGATAATAGTACATCAGCAAACGGTGACAATCATATGAAAATCATGCATGATGCTATGAATACCATGATGACGCGGATGGAAGAAATGAAACCTACCGGTGACCCTGATTATGATTTTGCCATGATGATGAAACACCACCACGAGGCGGCCGTTGAAATGGCGCAGGCAGAAGTGGAAGGAGGAACGGATGCAGACCTCAGGGCAAAGGCACAAAAAATGGTGGATGACCAGCAGGGTGAGATTAATGTATTTGATAAAGTGTTGAAGGGCAGCCCCACTACTGCTTCTTCAGATTATGGACAAAAGGCCATGAAAATGATGACGCCCATGTCTGAAGTGAAAATGGAAAGTCATTCTCTTGATGCCATGTTTGCCAGTATGATGATTCCGCATCATGAGGACGGGGTAAAGATGGCTGAAGCCTATCTCCCAGTTGGAAGAAATGAAGAATTGAAAAATATTGCCAGGAATATCATTGAATCGCAGCGGAGGGAAATAAATGAACTAAAAGCCTGGCTGGAAAATCAGAAGAATTAAGCATACTTACTGCAAAGACTGCCAGTTTGGGATGTAGAAACAATATTATTGGTTTAGATATTAAAACATAGCTTTCAATATGCACGAAAACGCTATTCTTATCGTAGATGATGACCGTGATGATCTTGACCTGATCCGCGATGTATTCAGCCACCTGGATGTAACGAGGCCTGTACAGTATTTCATTAACGGTAAAGAACTGGAAGAATATTTACTTTCAGAGAAGGGTTCTCCCTACCTCATTATTTGTGATGTGAACCTCCCGGAAGAAGACGGATTTACCATCAAGAAAAAGATCTCTGAAAACCAGCAGCTGAAGTATAAAAGTGTCCCTTTTATTTTCTGGTCAACAACGGCTTCTGAAAAACAGATCCAGTATGCCTACGATCTTCCGGCACAGGGATTTTTTTTCAAGCCCAGTAATTTTAATGACCTCTGCGAAACTGTGAAGGTGATCCTTGCTTACTGGCAGAAAAGCCAGCATCCCAAAAAAGTAAATTAAACTGCGAATGTATCAATTCATGAAGGAACCGGTCTCAAGACTGGTTTTCCTTCATTTTATATGCTGCATCCACGCACCATAAAAATTCATCAAGAAAAACTTTCAGCCTCTTATCTGTAGCTTCTTTATCCGCAGGTTTTCCTTTTTCATCATATGCATCCTGCACTTTCGGAACCCTGAACACAGCTGGCGTTACAAGTGCACCAATCTTTAAAAATATAAAAGCCAGGGAAGGGCCTACCTGTGAACCTCCGAAAGCCCCGGCGGAAACTGTGGCAATCCCAATGGGTTTTCTTTTCCATTCCGGGTACAGGAGGTCCACTACATTTTTCAGCGCAGCGGGATACCCACCATTGTATTCCGGTGTCACCACGATCACACCATCAGCGTTGGATATATCCCGGGAAAACTTCACTACATCTGCGGGGGGATTTGCCAGGTATTGCAATCTTTCACTGAATACAGGGAACTGTAACTCATAAAGATCCAGGATTTCAGCTTCGGCAATCTGGTTCTCCCGAAGGTATTGTGCAATATACATGGCAACACGATGACTCTTACGGCCGGTGCGTACACTCGATGATAGGATGATAATTTTT
>CBDUBK010000427.1:0-3011 GCA_965365375.1 uncultured bacterium
CGCTGGGAATTATTTGTGGGAGAAATCATTATCGTGAATGGTCAATGGTGAATGAAAAATCCAAACTACCCATTGTTAAACAAAAGTCTATAAAATATCGGGTAAAGCAGGACCTATTCACCATTCACCATTCACCATTCACCATTCACCATTCACCATTCACCCTTGACCTCCTCAGGATTTCTCAAATCGCGGCCTGGTACCTGTCCGCAACAAAATCCCAGTTCACTACTTTCCACCAGTTCGCGATATAATCAGGCCTTTTATTCTGGTAGCGTAAATAATAAGCATGTTCCCACACATCAAGACCCAGCAATGGAAAACCTTTGATCTCTGATACGTCCATCAGGGGATTGTCCTGGTTGGCAGTGGAACCAATGCGCAGTTTTTTATCCGCATCAACTACCAGCCATGCCCATCCGCTGCCGAAACGGTTCTTTCCTGCATCGCCAAACTGTGTTTTAAAAGTTTCAAATGAACCAAAACTTTCATCAATGGCTGTTGCCAGCCTGCCTCCTGGTTTCATATCATTCTTTGGTGACATGGATTTCCAGAAAAGTTCATGGTTATAATGCCCACCTCCATTATTACGCATGGATGTAGAGTATTTTGATATCTTCCTGAGCACCTCCTCCAGTGGTTTGGAAGTATCCACATTTTCATTTTTAGCAGCAGTCTGCAGGTTGGTAGCATATCCTGCCGCATGTTTGCTATAATGGATCTCCATAGTGGTTCCGTCTATGGCTTCATTCAGTGCATTATAAGAATAAGGAAGTGGCGTCTGTTGAAAGCCCGTATTGAATTTGGCAGTACCCGAACCTAGTTTGGCCCCAGGTGAACATGCCGACAACAATGATGAACCGAGATAAACACCCAGTCCTGCCTTTCCTGTATTCACTAAAAAATTTCTTCTGGTTAAAGGTGTCATAGATTTTTTTTTAAAATTACGCTCCCTTATCCGATCTCCTGAGGTAAGCTCTTAGTTTTTTGCCGGAGCGGTAATAAAATTCCTTGTTGAAGAGTTGAGAATCACGCATAGCCTTGTAAGTAAGGAACAGCCCGATTGGCAATAGAATAAATGTGGATAGCCACATACCCAGCCATGGTTCCATGCTCGCTGTCTTTGCTGCTTTTTCACCGCTGGTACTGCTGAAATAAAAAACCATGAAAAACACGATCGAAAAAATCAGTGGACTACCCAATCCACCTTTGCGGATGATGGATCCTAATGGTGCACCAATTAAAAACAAAACAAGACAGGCAGCGGAAAGTGAAATCTTCCGGTGCCATTCGATCCTGTGCTGGCGGAGGTTGCCCTTTTCTGCTTCGAGCTGGGTCAATAAAATATCATTGGTAACCCTGGCATTACTGATACGGTTCACCACCCGTTGGTTGACTATACGCTCAAGGCTGTCCGGAATGATGGCTTCAAAATTTTTTGCCTTTACAACAGTATCCTTCAATTGCAGGTTACTGTCGATCCTGTTGGCAAATGGCATGGATGCAAATACTTCGTTGCGCACACGGTAGGCAGTTTTCTCACTGGATTTCACTATGGAATCAATAGCCACCGTCAGTTGACGCATGCTTAGCATCCTTGCATTGTTCTTATTCACGCTGTCAGCAGTACGCTGCTGCAGTCCCAGGTTACCGATGTCAAAAAGCCTTTTATATTCTTTGAAACCAAGCCTGACGTATTCATTGCTGCTGGCTGTCCCTCTTTCTTCATGACGCCAGCCATCTTTGAGGTGAAATTCTATATAACGTGGATTTTCGGCAGCACGCATCACACCCGATTTGGCCACGATAAAATGATCCTGTGGTGAATTGGTCTGCTCGTAAATGATTACATCCCGGATAATACTGTCTTTTTCTTTCTGGCCAACCTTGATGGCAAAGCCCGGTATCTTGTCGTAGAACACGCCTTCCTTCAGGTCGAAGGATGGATTGGCGTGAACGATATCCGCAAGAAGGGTCCTTGATTTTAAATTAGCAACTGGAATAATATTGTTTGAAAAAGTAAAGGCGATCCCGCAAATACCCAGCGTTACAAATAACAGGGGCCTCATGAATCTCAGCAGGGAAATACCAGCTGATTTGATTGCAACGAGCTCATAACTTTCTCCAAGATTACCAAAGGTCATAATAGATGAAAGCAGTACAGAGAGTGGAAGCGCAAGCGGCACAAGCACCGCGCTTTGGTACCAGATGAACTCTAGAAGGATGTCGGTACTGATACCCTTGCCTACAAAATCATCTACCCACAGCCAGAAGAACTGCATGATCAGAACCATCAGCGTGATAAAAAAAGTAGCGATGAAGGGACCAATGAATGCCTTTACGATCAGTATATCCAGTTTCTTGATCACGTGCTAGTACCGAATCCATAATTTTAAATATGGAAGTCTCAAAAATACAGCTTTCAGATGCTGAGTCAGAAATGATGCAAAACGCCGATCTTATTTTAACGAAGAATAGGGTATTGCAAAAAATGACCGGTCTTTTGGAACAGGTGCAGGAAAGGCAACAGGATTTTGTTAGAGCAAATGACCTCGCTGATCATGGGATTTTCAAAACGCCACCCAAGATTTCCCGTGGAGAAAATTACCTGGGCCTTCCCTGGCTCATCCTGGATTACCCGCGTATCTCCGGAAGCCAGGGTGTTTTTTTTATCCGCACCATGTTCTGGTGGGGTCGTTTCTTCAGCAGCACCCTGCATGTTTCCGGTATATATAAAGAGCAAACTGCCACCCAGGTGACGGAATCTTATCACCGGCTGTCTGCATATTCCATTGGTATTAATGAAGACCCGTGGGTGCATCATTTCGAGCCGGGCAATTACCAGCTTATTGCAGAACTTCCGGAAGATGCATTTGAAATCATTTGCCAGGAGCACGACCATCTGAAGATCGCCACACGCTATCCTTTGGAGCACTGGGAACAGGCTGTATCAAAATTATTTGACAGGTGGAAAGAATTGCTGGAAGTCAGCGGATCAGTTACCTAAGCGG
>CBDUBK010000428.1:0-3007 GCA_965365375.1 uncultured bacterium
CTGGGAATCCCTTCAATCCATCTGCGGCAACAGCTATGAAGGAAAGCTGGTTGCCGGACCCGCAAATGATACGGTCTTCACCAATAAAAAACTGTTGATGCATGTTCGATCCTGCAACGATAAAGAGATCAGAATACCATTTGTAGTTGGTGATGATTTCTCGCGTACCTGGGTGATTAAAAAAGGCTTCGATGTTATTTCATTACAGCATGACCACCGGCACCGCGATGGAACAGCAGACAGCATCAATTTTTATGGGGGGCGCACTACCAATCAAGGCTCTAAGTCTGTACAGTACTTTCCTGCAGACCAGTATACCGTGAACCAACTGCCTGCAGCAGCCGGAAATGTATGGTGGGTAGAGATCGTTCCCGGTCAATACTTCACATATAACCTGAGAAGGATGGGCACCGACCGTTATTTCAGTATCCGCTTTGATCTGACCAGGCCAGTATCAGCACCGGGCCTGCCATGGGGTTGGAAAGAATAAAAATTTTCCTGATCTTGAAATCTATCTTAACCAAAACCTGAATTATGACGATTGTTATCCGTGTATTGCTATTATTTTTTTGCACATTTTTACTGAATCTGCCATCACTGGATGCCCAGGTCTTTGATAAAACAAAAGGAAAAAATGTTGAAAGACTGTACAACCAGGAAACCCAGGTGTACACTTATGGACAGGGTGCTTACACGGAAAGAATTAAAAAAGCATTTGAACAATACTGGAAAATTACAGCCTACAAGATCCACGACATCAAAAACGGATTGCCAAAACTGGCTGATGAATCTACCGTTTTTATGCCCGCTGTGGTTGGCTTGTCGGTAAGGGATCATGCTACCTCGATGAACCATCCTTTTTATATTTTCGGCGAAGCTGGAAGTTCCGGCAGACCAAATGCCAATGGTATTGTTGCCGCATTTCCCATTAATGGTTTTCATAACGAATTTGATGTAACGTCGGACAGTATGTACCAGGGATCCTTGTTGCGAATTCCATACATCGTACATACCCTGAATGATATGCTGACCTATCTCAAAACAAATGGTGATGAGAAAGGTTTTTATAAAACCATAGAAGCGAAATCCACCCGCATTGCAGGTAAAACCTTATTGATCCCTGCCGAACTTATTAAAGAGTACGATGTAAATCCCAACAGTACAGCTTTGATGAAGGCAAACCTCGATGCCGGCAAAAAGCCGATGAAGTCCATCATGGCCGCAGTACTTGACCAGTCCTCGATCCGGTTCAATGGCAAATACAAAATTTTACCTGCGGCCGAGATCATGAAACTGGAACAAAGCGCAGACGCAGGTAAATACAGCATATTCCTTCCTGCCATTGATCATAAAAAATTCATGATGGTGTTTGACCTGCAGACGAAAGAATTGCTTTATTATGAATTCAGCAATATGGGAATGAAGATCAAAGAAAAAGATTTCGAAAAGCTGAATAAGGCGGCAGGATTGTAAGAATAAGAAGTTTGCATTTAATCAACAATTACGTGATGACACTAACAACCAGCAATGAAAATCCTCCTGGCAAAGGCTAATCAAGGATACCTCATTTTTCTTTTTGATTGCCGCGCAGATTTTTAAAAACAATAATTGAATAATGATGCAAAAATGCCTATTGCTGCTTTCAGGTTTATTCCTGTTTCTTATATCTTCCGGGCAATCCCAGGATTCGCTGCTCTATTATGATACTGAACTGGCAAAATTGAGAAGGAAATCAGACAGTGCACTCAGGGATTCGGAAGCATACCGGGTGGCAACTGCAGGACGTTACAGGCATATAAAAAGTTCAAAGGATTATGGAGGCGTAGCACTTTTATCAGGCATCATGCATTCTGATTATAAAGTTTTTAACCAGCAGATCGCCCAGGATGGTTTCAAATCACTCCCTGCGATTTCTCCTATGATTGGTTTTGGAATCAGTGTGAGTTCGGACCGAACCGTATTCGATTGGTATTTTGTACATGGGACCCTGGGAGGAGAATCAAAAAAAGGAGAGGAACGTGTACACAGTAGTTTATTCAATGTACTCCGGATGGATTTTGGATATAAGGTTGTCAGTTCCAGGATATTTCATTTATACCCCTATCTTGGAATGGCCTATCGTGAAGCAAATATTTCTTATTCAAAACCTACAGAGATCAACCCCGGGTTCACATCCATATCCAACATCCTGATCAACAGCAATTCCATTTCAATGAGTTCTTCACGTATTGGAATCCAGGCAGGATTAGGTATTGATATCCTGCTCAAAGATCATCAGTATCATAATATTATGCTATTTATTAAACCGGGAATCAATAAGCCTTTGTGGAAGGATAAATATAAATACAAAGACATCCCTTACGATCCAAAGATCAAACATGGTGACTGGCAGGTAAGTTTCGGGGTCAAATTCGGAAATAAATAAAAGGAATTCTTCAACATTCACTCAGGCTAAGGGGAATGTTCAGTGCAAGGCCGCCTTCGGCTGTCTCTTTGTATTTACTGTTCATATCCTGGGCTGTTTCCCACATGGTCTCCACTACTGCATCGAGTGAAACCTTAGCGTAGTCAGGAGAACTTTGCAGGGCCAGCTGCGATGCGGTGATGGCCTTGATGGCACCCATGGTATTTCTTTCTATGCAGGGAACCTGTACCAGTCCGGCGATCGGGTCACAGGTCATGCCAAGATGATGCTCCATCGCGATCTCCGCGGCCATCAGTGCCTGCCTCTGTGTTCCACCAAGAGCTTCTGTGAGCGCAGCGGCAGCCATGGAAGATGATACACCTATTTCGGCCTGGCATCCACCCATGGCAGCAGAAATAGTGGCGCCTTTCTTGAAAATACTTCCCACTTCTGAAGCGGTGAGCAGGAACTGGATCACCTTATCGTCTGTAACATCATCTGTAAAAACCTGGTAATACAATAATACTGCCGGCACAACACCAGCAGCGCCATTAGTAGGCGCTGTTACTACTCTTCCAAAGGATGCATTTTCCTCGTTCACCG
>CBDUBK010000429.1:0-3003 GCA_965365375.1 uncultured bacterium
TTTGAAAACTTGGATTTGTTTTTGTGGTGCCTTTACAGATAAATTTACCGGGTAACCAATTTTCATGAAAAATTTCTGTGTCTTGAAAACCACTGTTTTGAGCATTTGCCTGTTAGCAGGTATCTGGGGTTGTGAATCTTCCGCGCACAAAACCCCGGTCACTCCCAAAGATTCCAGTTTTGCCGAACCGACACCAAAGCTGGATCCGGCTGAAGCCAAAAAATACCATGACCTTGTTAGTGATTTTATTGACCGCAATCTTTCTGCGCGCTATTTCAATGGAGGAATCCTGGTGGCGAAGAATGGTGTGGTAGTTTATGAACGTTATACCGGTTTCAGCAACATGAAGACTAAGGACTCCATAAATGCTGAAACTCCAATGCAGGTGGCTTCCACAGGAAAAACATTGACCGCGGCCGCTGTACTGAAGCTGGTCCAGGAAGGCAAAATGAACCTGCATGACCTGGTGGTAAAATTTTTTCCTGAGTTCCCGTATACAGATGTTACCGTTCAGATGCTGCTTAATCACCGCAGCGGTTTGCCCAATTACCTGTATTATATGGAAGAAAAAGGTTGGGACAGGAATACGATGGCAACCAATGAGGATGTTTTACGCACGCTGGCAGAATGGAAACCCAACAGGACCAATACCGCAGGCAAACGTTATAATTATTGCAACACCAACTACGTGGTGCTGGCGTCCATTATAGAAAAAGTAAGCGGGCAGTCCTTTCCCCAGTACATGAAGGATAATTTTTTCAGGCCCCTGCAAATGCATAACAGTTTTGTAAAAACACTTTCAGACTCCGCTGTTGTTTATTCCTACCAGCATAATGGTGCACCATGGGCGCTCGATTTCTCTGATGGTCCCTATGGTGATAAAAATATTTATTCAACACCGCGCGACCTGCTCAAATGGGACCAGGCCTTGTATAAAGGTCATATCATTAAACAGGAATTACTTGACTCCGCTTTCAAGGGTTATAGTTTTGAAAGACCCGGTGTAAAAAATTATGGACTGGGCTGGCACCTGCTCATGTTGCCCAATGAGAAAAAAGTGATCTATCATAACGGGCGCTGGCATGGATTTAATTCTGCTTTCGCCAGGCTTACAGATGAAAAGATCACGATCATCATGGCCGTGAATAAATACAACAGCGGCGTATACCAGGCATCAAAAAAAATGTACAACCTCTTCGGGCCTTACGATGGAAAGGATGATGATTCTAATGAAGAAGGCGGGGGCAGTAAGTAATGGCAGCCATTTGATTTTATTCTTGAGATTGGAAATATTTCACTGCAGAGAAAAGTAGATTGCGCAGTGAGAATGAATCCAGATCAAATATTTCTCTGCGTGATCTTTGCGTTCTCAGCGATCTTTCCAATTCCTGCTTTTGCCTTTTGACTTTTGCCATTGGCATTTCGCATCCTACCTTCACCACGTGAACATTCTATCCGCCGTACAAATGCAGGCATGGGACCAATATACCATCCTGAATGAACCCATCAGTTCCTTAGATCTTATGGAAAGGGCTGCACAAAAATGCGCGGACTGGATCAGGTCACATTTTTCCGCTGAAAGAAACATCCTGGTATTTTGCGGTAATGGAAATAATGGGGGCGACGGCCTCGCAATAGCAAGGATGCTGGTGGAAAACGGGTATTCAATAACAGTTTATACCATTGGTAATGCAAAAGGCAGCGAGGATTATACTACCAATTACCAACGTTTTTTTTCGGTTTCAAAAAACATTTCTGCTGTTAGCAGTGAAAAAGATTTTCACCTCATCAGCTCGAACGATATCGTGATTGATGCCTTATTTGGAACAGGCATTAACAAACCGCTTGAAGGATTGTATGCCGAACTGGTCACGCATATCAATATCTGCGAACCTACCATCATCTCTATTGATCTCCCCAGTGGATTAGTCCCTGATGGCCCTTCAGGTAATACCGTTATTAACGCCACCCATACCCTCACGTTCCAGGCTTATAAAAAAGCATTACTGGTACAGGACAATGCTCCATATACAGGAAAAGTTCATGTTCTTGATATCGGCCTCCACCCGGGTTATTTACAGGATCACAGGCAGGAACAATTTCTTACTGACCACCAGCTGGTCAGGCATATTTACAAACCCAGGAACCGTTTTTCCCATAAGGGAAATTTCGGTCATGCCTTACTGGTAGCAGGAAGCTACGGAAAAATGGGTGCAGCACTTCTTGCAGCAAGGGCCTGTGTTCATGCTGGTGCGGGCCTGCTTACCTGTTACATTCCCGGCTGTGGATATGATATCATTCAAACAGGCATACCCGAAGCCATGGTGATAACTGATGAACATGAAGAGCACCTTACCCAGTTACCTGCTGGCATTGAAAGTTATGATGCAATTGGTATCGGTCCCGGTATCGGTACTGCAGATGAAACACAAAAGCTGATGTCTTTCCTCATCAGGCGTTACCAGAAACCACTGGTGATTGACGCGGATGGCCTCAATTGCCTGGCACTTCAGAATGCATTGCTGCAACAATTGCCACAGGGATCCATTCTCACACCCCATCCCAAAGAATTTGACAGGATGTTTGGTATACATCATTCAGATTTTGAAAGGATGGATACGGCTACCAAAAGAGCGATGGAATACCAGATCGTAATCTTATTGAAAGGACATCATAGTTTTATTGCCACACCCGGAGGTCATGTGTTTTTTAATAATACAGGTAATGCCGGCATGGCAAGGGGAGGAAGTGGAGATGTGCTTACCGGTATCATTACTGCTCTTGTTGCCCAGGGTTATGAACCATGGCAGGCGGCGGTACTCGGCGCATATTTACACGGAAAGGCCGGTGATCATGCCGCTGAAAAATACAGCCAGGAAGCAATGACACCTTCCCTGTTGATAGAGTGCCTGCCAGCAGCCTTCAAATCCTTGCAACTGTTGTAATAATCTTTAACCAGGGTTGGTGATTCGGTATCCGGATTTATATTTACGGCCATGAGAT
>CBDUBK010000430.1:0-3002 GCA_965365375.1 uncultured bacterium
AATCACACTCGATGTTGTCACCATAAGAATTATTGGTGAGCACCATGCCATAATCATTCACATAAGTAGAAGCATTAAGTATGATGCCGTTGAAACCCTGGCTGATCAGGGTTGCTTTCGGTGCATATCCCTGGTACATCTCATTACCATACCCCGCCCCACCTACGATCCCGGTAACATGATGACCATGTCCGGCCGTTAAAGGCATGGGTGCACGGTTGATGAGGCGCCTGGAAAAATCAATATGCGTTTGTACATCAGCGTTATCTCCCACACCTACAACTACTCCTGATCCATCAAGGCCTTTTCCACCGTTGGCAACAGAAGCATTCAGCAGGTTGGCTCTGGACAGGGCACGGCTGTTGGTCAGCAATAATTCATCGCCTTTTGGTGCCAGCTGCACAAATTCGACAAAGGATAATGAGGCGAGCTCTTTGATTCTTGCAGGACTGATACGCAATGAAAGGATCCTGTATTCTGATAACTGGGAAGAAAGGATGTCCATCTGTTTTTCACGGAGACGGCTCATCACCTCTGCAACCAGAAATGTTTTGGGGAAACTGATCCAGAGATCAACGGTGCCGCCTGTTTTGGAAGCCCATGCAGGTATATGACCCCGCCCCAGGCGTTCTTCCATTTTTTGTTCAGGCTGAAGTCTAAAGATGGAACGGACCCTTGCCTGCTGCAGGTAATTAAAGTTCAATCTTCCCGAAACAGAGGCGGTATAGGCCAGGTTTGGAATATAGTCAAGCAACTCGATGCCCGAAGCAGATAAGATCTTTCTTGTTTCTTCACCCGGTAAACCCTCAAACTGGATGACAATAAAATCCTTTGTACCCGCACGTTCGAGTGTATTGTTGAATGAATCAATAAAGGCCTGTGTGATATTTTTTCCAGGTGTGAAACTGCCTGAGCGTAATTGGATGGAGTGGTTTTGGGCAGCTGAAAAAAGGGAAAAAAACAGCATTAACCCCAGCAGGATAGATTGGTTGAGTTTCATGGATATAGTTCTGGCGCTAAAAATATAAAAAAAATGCAATAAAAGCTATCAGCTATTGGCTACCGGCTGCTGGCTCTTATCCTTTACTACTACCTCATCGTGCATCCTCTTCAGGAAGCTGAAGGCGTCCTGCATATCATTGGCCTGGTCTACGACAATGTAAAAAAGTTTGCCTGCCTGTTTCAGCCTGGCCTTATTGGTGCCGGTCTGCAGGTATTGAAGAATCTTATTAAATACCGCTGATTCGAAATAAGGAGAATCCGGCCGGTTGATGAAATAACATTTGAGGGAATCATTTTTCAGGATCATCCTTTCAAAACCCATCTCCACGGCCAGTTTGCGGCATCGTACCGTGATGAACAATTCCTGTACCTGAGGGGGAAGCGGACCAAAACGGTCGGTCAGTTCTGTTTCCATGGCCTGCAGTTCTTCTTCCGTTTCACAATTATCCAGCCTGGAATAAAGTGACAAACGCTCCGTGATATTTTCCACGTAATCATCAGGTATCAGTATCTCCAGGTCAGTATCAATAGTGCAGTCCTGAACAAAATCATCCTGCTTTGAAATCTCTTCCTTGAACAATTCCTTGAACTGGGTGCGTTTGAGTTCACGTATGGCTTCATCAAGGATCTTCTGGTACATCTCGAAACCAATTTCCGCCATGAACCCGCTTTGTTCCCCGCCCAGCATGTTACCCGCGCCACGGATGTCAAGGTCCCGCATGGCAATCTGGAAACCGCTTCCGAGCTCACTATGCTGTTCCAGTGTCTGCAATCTTTTTCGCGAATCATCAGGCAGGGTGCTCACCGGCGGCGCGAGCAGGTAACAGAAGGCTCTTTTATTGCTCCGGCCCACACGGCCTCTCAACTGGTGGAGGTCACTTAGTCCAAACTGGTGTGCATTGTTGACGATAATGGTGTTCACGTTCGGAATATCCACCCCGCTCTCCACGATATTGGTACATACCAGCACATCATATTTTTTATCGATAAAATCCATGATGCGCTCTTCCAGTTCATGCCCTTCCATTTGTCCATGCGCATAACCGATGCTGAGATCCGGGCAAAGACTCTGGATCATTGCAGACATTTCACCCAGGCCCTGGATACGGTTATGGATAAAGAAGACCTGCCCTCCCCTTTCCGTTTCAAAATAAACCGCGTCCCTGATAAAATCTTCCTGGAACACCCTTACCTCGGTTTGAATGGGCTGACGGTTAGGCGGTGGTGTATTGATAATGGAAAGATCCCTTGCACCCATCAAACTGAATTGCAAGGTTCTTGGGATAGGTGTTGCCGTTAGGGTGAGTGCATCAACATTGGTGCGGAGGGTTTTGATCTTCTCCTTATGGCCTACTCCAAATTTCTGTTCTTCATCAATGATCAGCAGGCCAAGGTCTTTGAACTTCACTTCCTTTCCCAATAAAGCATGGGTACCGATAATGATATCCACTTTGCCTTCTTCCAGTTTTTTATAAGTTTCCTTTTTTTCTTTCGCTGATTTAAAACGGTTGACATAATCCACTGTCACCGGGAAATCTTTCAGCCTTTCACTGAAAGTTTTATAATGCTGGAAGGCCAGGATGGTGGTGGGCACCAGCACGGCTGCCTGTTTTCCATCCACCACGGATTTGAATGCCGCACGTATCGCGATCTCTGTTTTACCAAAACCCACATCACCACAAACCAGGCGGTCCATGGGTGAAGCGGATTCCATATCTTTTTTTACATCAGCAGTAGCCTTGCTCTGGTCAGGTGTATCCTCGTAAATAAAAGAAGCCTCCAGTTCAGTCTGCAGGTACGTGTCAGGCGCATGTTTGAAACCTTCCTGGGCCTTACGCTGCGCATATAATTTGATCAGGTCAAAAGCAATTTCCTTGACCCTTGTCTTGGTTTTTTCCTTGAGGCGGTTCCATACATCACTACCCAGTTTATTCACCTTTGGAACTGTGCCTTCCTTGCCGGTATACTTGGCGATCTTGTGCAGGGAGTTGATGTTCACA
>CBDUBK010000431.1:0-2982 GCA_965365375.1 uncultured bacterium
CAAGTTCGCGTGACGGGGGTGCGGTGTTTTCAGGCCGAAGGCCTGCCAACCGGCATGTACTTCTACCAGATCACTTCTGATGACGGACAGACTTACCGCGGCTGGCTGGAGATACTCCGGTAACAGCAGCTGGTAAAGCAGCAAAACAAAAAGCCATTCAAACTTTCCTGGATGAAAACCCGGGCACACTGCTTCTCACCTGGTTTGAAGAGAGTTATGATGAAGCATCCAGGGTTCTGCCTGGTATGGGAGACAGGATCTCACTGGTAAGAGAATTACCTGGACAACAGCTTCACCAAACCGCATTTATTTTTTATGAGCACCATCCCCTGATGCTGAAAGAAAAAGAATGGCTTGAAAAAACCAGGCAGGAGGAAACTGTATTTTATTCTTCACTGGATGAACCATTATTTCTTCATGCAGGCGGAGCCCACATTGCCAGCCTGGTACAAAAACTCGGTATGCAGGAAGATGAAGCCATCAGCCATCCCATGATCAGCAAATCCATCAATAATGCAAGAAAAAAGTTGTCGGAAAAGATTTTCACAGAATCCACTGCACGTTCCCAGCAAGAATGGTTTAAAAAAAACGTTAAGGAAAATAGTTAAATCTTAAGGATCAGCTCAAACTTTCCCACCAGTTCTATGAATACGTTCAAGATGGTACAGTGTTTGGATTTTTAATTCAAACAATTTATCATGATTACAATTAAACAATTTATCCTGGGTGTGGCCGTAATGAGTCTTGCAGCCACAAGCTGCAAAACCATGAGCCGTTCACAGAAAGGAGCTGCAGTGGGTGTGGCTGGGGGTGCAGCCATTGGCGCTGTGATAGGAAAGAAAATGGGTAATACAGCAGCTGGTGCGGTGATAGGTGCGGCCATTGGCGGAGCCGCGGGTTCCATCATCGGCAGGCGTATGGACAAGCAGGCGGAAGAAATGGAAAAGGTTCTGGGTGATGCTGAAGTGCGCAGGGAAGGTGAAGGCATCGTGATCAATTTCAAGGAAAAAGTATTGTTTGGCTATGACCAGTCTGCACTTAATCCAAATTCCAAATCGAGCCTTGACAAACTTTCAAATATTCTGAAAGCATATCCCGATACAGACATCCAGATCATTGGACATACGGATTCAAAAGGAACCGAACGATATAATGAACGTTTGTCTGAACAAAGAGCAGCAGCAGTAGCCAGCTATCTCAAAAGCAATAATATCAGTGCTGCCCGTATCACAACCCTGGGCATGGGAGAATCAGATCCCGTAGCTACGAACGACAGTGATGATGGCCGTTCCCTGAACAGGCGTGTTGAATTTGTGATCACTGCCAATGAAAAGATGAAGCAGGATGCAAAAAAAGAAGCGGGCAATTAAACATATTTGCCAACCCATCCATTCCCAAACCGTCTTGCTTGCAAGGCGGTTTTTGTTTGAGTGCTTTTACCGCCAAGAAAGAAGGGCCAGCCTTCGCTAAAGCTACTGCTGGTAAAACGCCAAGATAGATTCGGTATTGTCACGGAACCAAAGGCGGTACAATACTCAAATAAATTTCCTTTTGCCCCTTCCTCCCTTGGCGGTAAAATCTGAAATAGGATTTACAGGATTTTCGAATTTGCAGGATGAGAGGTTGATGATAATTTAACATCGCAAAGAATACTTTAACTATTTCTTTTCCTTGGCGTCCTTATTTCTTGGCGGTAAAATCTGCTTTCCATAACCTACTTTTGCCCCTTCCGATATGAAAGAACTAGCAGTAGTAATACCTGTAATGAATGAAGAGGATAATATCCAGCCCCTTCTCGAAGCCGTTCAGCAAGCCCTAAGGGGAATTGATTACGAAGTGATCCTGGTAGATGACGGCTCCACCGACGCTACCCGGAAAAGGATCATGGAATATGGGGATGAAAGAACAAAGCTGGTAGAACTCCGTAAAAATTACGGGCAGAGTACTGCAATGACCGCGGGTATCGATCATGCCAATGCACACTATATCGCCATGATCGATGGTGACCTGCAGAATGATCCAACCGATATTCCTTTCATGCTGGAACTCGCGAAAAAAGAAGAATGGGATGTGGTTGCAGGCAACAGGAAGAACCGTAAGGATGGAATGGTATTAAGAAAAGTTCCAAGCCGCATAGCTAATGCCCTGATCCGCCGCATGACCGGGGTATACATACGCGATTATGGATGCACATTAAAAGTTTTCAAAAGAGAGATCGCTGAAGACCTAGGATTGTATGGTGAACTTCACCGTTTTATCCCGGTGCTTGCCAAGCTGCAGGGCGCCCGCATCACGCAGGTGGATGTGAAACACCATCCCCGCAAATTCGGGAAAAGCAAATATGGCATCGGCCGCACCTTTCGTGTGATCTCCGACCTGGTGCTCATGGTATTTTTCAGAAAATACCTCCAGAAGCCCATGCACCTTTTCGGCACCATAGGTTTTATCAGTTTTGGTATTGGCTTACTCGTGAATTTTTACCTGCTCATACTTAAGATCCTTGGTCATGATATCTGGGGTAAACCAATTTTGATCCTGGGCCTGATCTTTTTGTTGGGAGGAATCCAGCTGATCACCATTGGCATACTCGCTGAAATAGCAGTACGCACTTATTTTGAATCGCA
Source organism: uncultured bacterium (assembly GCA_965365375.1). GTDB lineage: Bacteria > Bacteroidota > Bacteroidia > Chitinophagales > Chitinophagaceae > Flavisolibacter. The sequence goes on from CBDUBK010000431.1 coordinate 2,625, forward strand.
GAATAAAAAAACCTACAATGTGCGATCTGTTTACCAGAAAGAAAAGAATTCAAAAACTTTGGAGATCACTGTTTAATGCATCAGGATTTCCCTGTGGGTTAAAAACCAGTCATAAAATTTTTGCAGGCCGTCTTTCAAATCTGTAGCAGGCTGGTAATGCAATAATCTTTTTGCTTTGGAAATATCCGCGAAAGTGTGCGGCACATCTCCTGCCTGCTCCGGCATTATTTCCATCCTTGCTTTTTTCTGTGTAACTGTTTCTATTTCCCCGATCAGATCCTTTAAGGAAACGGAATAATGATTGCCAAGGTTGATGATCTCAAAAAGACTTTCCTTATAATCTATTGCAGCCATGATA
>CBDUBK010000432.1:0-2976 GCA_965365375.1 uncultured bacterium
GGTGGTTATAATAAATTACAGGAAACAGATGTACTGGATGAAAAGGCAAGTGTGTTGTACTTCCAAACAGACTCAATAAAAATTACCAATCCTGGTGGTGCCCCGCTTCATATTGATGGTGATCCGGCTGATAGCATGAAAGAACTCAATATCAAACTACTTCCAGAGTGTTTCAGGTTAATTGTCTGAACCTTGATTTAATAGATTTGTGGATTTGTGAGATAATTTCACCCAGGGGATCACATAACAGGAAGCACATTTTATCTACTGTTCCCTTTTTTATAGTTTTTTTAGCCGGTAATACGGGAAGGTAACATTCGCTAAAGCTTCGGCTACCATGGGCGGTAAGCAGCGTTTCCGGATCATATATGCTGTGACTAAAAAGCAATAACGCTAAAACGCGGAGTACGCAAAGAGAATAAAAGAATCTAAACCTTAAATTCCTTCAATTGCGTCTTTTTATCTTGGCGTCTTTGCGTGAAACTTATTTATTTTCTGCGAGAGGATTTTTTGGCGTGAGCAGGTCAAGAAGTTTTTCAAAATTTTCCTGGTTGTGTTTCGAATCCAGCGAAGCCCTGATATCATTTTTCTCTCTTTGTGAAAGATGGAAGCTCAGCGCAGCTTTGTTTTCTTCTTTTTTAGGAATATACTGGAAGGAAACTTTGTGAATGGGGTAAGTACTGTTGTCTACAAAATAATTCTCCATATCACTCTGGAAATAGTCCATCATCTTATACCAGTTGTGCTGTAATAAAAAGAATGGTTTGGTGGCATTACCGGTCAGGTCATCATATTCATAAGGATTTTCCCATCCTCCATCCATGCGGTCACGGATCTGCACAATCAGCACACCGCTGGTATTGGCTTCAATCCAGTCTTCCATATGTGAAAGGAAACGCATGGAGTTCTCAACACCATAATTATCCCTCAGTCCACCATCCATCAGGTCAATCACCGGGTTGGAAGGCATCCATACATTCGGTAACACCACTGGGAAAGTTGCATTCATTCTAAGGATCGTCAGCAACCGCAGATTATAAGGATCCTGGTTGGCAAAAAAACTGGTGAAGTCAATTGCATCCGGTGAGATCTGCACATCATTGGAATCTGCAGGCGGCTGCATCATGAAGCGCAGATGCTGGGTGCTGATGATCATCATTTTTCCATCGCGTGTTACAACTGTATGATAAAACATCAGGGGAATATTGGCTTGTGTTTCATCAGCAACATAATCTTTGAGTCTTTTGTTCAGTGATCCATTGGTATTATCATCAAGTGCAGACTCAAAAGCATATCCCCGGTCACGTAAGTAAGAATAGGGTCCCACTGAAAATTTTTGTTCCGGTGCAAAAAGATCCCTCGCGATAAATGAAGTGAAGGTGGGATTCAAAAGATCCTGCGCGATATCGTCAACATATTGATGGCCCCTGGGATTTACCTGTGGATTCATCATCCTCTGGCGGTACAATTCCCTGAAATAAGTTGCCCCGATCATGCCACCGGAAGCTCCTGTAATAAGAAAGGTTTTTTTCATCATCTCACCACCTGTGAGGCTGTCAAGCCTTTGCAGCACATTCATGGTGAAAGTGGCACTTCTTGTTCCGCCCCCGCTTGTGGTCATCAGCACCAGCAGGGGTTTATCGCTGTTTTGTTTTTGTTTCCAGCGACCAAGAATGCCCTCCATATTTTTTTTGTCCAGCTGGCCCGAATCAAAATGAGCCAGTTTCTCAAGCGCGGCCTGGCTATATTCCGGATGCCCGGATTCATTATCATAATTTAATCCATAAGCCTTGTTGCGCGGATCAATCCATTCGATCTTGTACAAAAAATTCAGTACAAGAATAAAGATGATGAAGGCTGGCACACTCCAGCTTCCAAAAAAATATACAACAGCACCGCTTACACCTATCAGGATGGCAAATAATAATGTGATGCTGGCACCGGCTGGCAGCTGGAAAAATTTATGATCGAGGAAAAAACCAATCAGGATCAGGAATAAATAAGCTACAAGCAAACTCACCACGGCAGCAAAGTGGTGACGTTTGAAAATCTTTTCCATCAGGTCCCTGGAGTAATGCGATACATCGCGGCAGCGTTTCACCCTGAAAAATGAATCAAGGAACCATTCTGAATAGATCAGCGAACGGATGGATGCAGGATGTGGTTCACGCTGGAAGGAAGTGATCATGTGTTTGGCACTTTCAAAAGCGGGCTGGATCTTTTTCAGGATGGCTTTGTCGGCCCGGAAAAAATAAAAGAATGAAATCGAGATGATCAGCAGCAATCCTGCCATGAAGCCGACAGTAAGGAAAATGATCTCCACGTTACTGATCAGTTCTTTGTAATGCGCGAACTGGTAAGCCTTGATGAGGTAAAATACCAGGAAGGTCACCGGGATCACGCTGTTATTGATGCAATATTTTAAAAACGGGTATTGGGTGGCGGCAAGAAAGGTGAAGTGACGGCTGAACAAAATAAAAGTGGTGATATTCCAGCACATGATAAAAACACCGATCGCCATACCCATGATCGCTGCACTGATGGAGTTCACATTACCCAGGTATTCGGGAGCGAGGAAAAGAGCGTCAGCGCCAAAACTTTTCATGAAGCTGCTGTTGGTAACGCTGAACATGATGATCCAGAATGCAAGCAACACCTGGTACTTCCTGAAATGGAGGAAGATCAGTTGGAGAGGAAGTGAATACCAAATGCCTCTCAGGTATTCTATCAGGGGTGTTTTCATGCCCTCCCAAAATACTATGAAATAAGCTGAAGCGGAAGTTTAGTTCTCAGGAATTCAGTTTTTGCCCCGGAGTTAACAAAAAAACAGCGTGAAGAAGAGACATCATTAAAAAAATTGCTACGAGCTGGTGAAGTTGTGCCATCCATTCAAACTGGTTCCATTTATAGGCCCTGATGCCTGTACTGCTTAGTATTGTCAACACACCCAGCAGGGTTTGAAGTAGTACCATGGCA
>CBDUBK010000433.1:0-2965 GCA_965365375.1 uncultured bacterium
ATCGCACGGCTGATGCGTCTTTCTCTTGTTAAGGAAAAGGAAGCGAAGGAACGTGAATAGTGAATAGTAAATGGTCAATGGTGAATTCCTGTTGAAACTTTAGCGAAACCTGTTTTTTTGGTGTTAGTTTTCTTACCGCCAAGAAAAAAGGCGCCAAGGAAGCGCTAAGAAGATTCCCGATTTTCCAATGAAACATTGGATTTTTAATACCTTAAGTACTATCAATCCTTTAAACCATTACTTACCGCCTCCGCCTTACCGGCTAAAAAGACCAGGTTCGAGGGCATTCTTTCACCATTCCAGCTTTCGCTAAAGCTTCAGCTGGCACGGCACCATTGACCATTCACCCCTTCTCACGGTTCATCCACCTCTTTCCCCAGTTCATTACCGATACGCTTGATAGGCAAACTGGCCCGGTCTAGTTTTGCATCAGCAATTGAAACAAAAACATTAAAAAATAAAAAAATGAAATTCTTATTTACCATCTTACTGGCCCTTGGTTTCCTGGTTTCAGGAAGTACGCCGGTAAAAGAAGACCAGGTGAATCCCGTGGTTCTTGAATCTTTTCACAATGCCTTCCGTAATGCCGAATCTGTAAACTGGAGCGAAAGCCGTGAATTCTACAAAGCTGAATTCCTCCTCAACTGCCAGTATGTATTTGCCTTCTATGCAAAAAATGGTGCACTGATCGCAACTACCCGAAACATGCTTTTCACAGACCTTCCCGTTATGCTGCAAACCAGCCTGAAAGAACTCCAGAAAGGATACTGGATCTCCGAGCTTTTTGAATTGTCAAATGAAGAAGGCACCAGGTATTATATCACCCTGGAGAATGCAGACAACAAACTGGTTTTGCGTTCCAACAAGGCAGACTGGGATCTATACCAGAAAAAACAAAAACAATAAAATATTGAAGCAAGGCCCGTAAGCCCGATTCAAGTTCTCAGATTTTCTCTTAAGCAGTAATAGTCGCAGCCCTGGTTTTCTAACCGGGGCTTCTTTATTGGTCAAATAATTGCATATTCCAACAAAAACAATGTATGAGAACCGGATCTATCCTGATGATTTTATGTATCACAGCTCTAGCTTGTAATGACAGTGAACCTGCCGGCCCCCAGGCGCCCAACCAGCCAGGTATACAGAATGTAAATGGTAATATACCCGACACCTCGGGTTCCATCAACCTGGGAGGAAACCAGTCAATTGATTCCACCAGGCTCAAAGACAGCCTTTAGGATTTCAGTTTCAGGCTTTTGATATAGGCAGCATTGGCCTGTACAGCGCCCATGGGGGTAGTGCCATCGTACAATTCCTGTTCAACCAGGAAATGTTTCATGCCTTTTTCTTCAGCTTTTTTCAGGATGGTGCTAAAATCAATTGATCCTGTGCCCAATACAGTGGACGCGTCTCCCTGCGAAGCCGGTACATTCTTTTTGCGGTCCTTGATATGTGAAAGCGTAAATCGGCCGGGATATTTATTGAACCATTCTATGGGGTCAGCACCAGCTGTCACCACCCAGTAGATATCCATTTCAAAATCCACGAGATCTTTATCCGTAAGCTTCATCATCAGGTCCTGCGGAACCTCCCCGTTCATAGGCTTGAAACTATAGTCATGGTTGTGGTAGGCAAACCTTAATCCATGTTTGCGGCAGATCTCTCCCCGTTTATTGAATGTGTCCGCCGCCTTTTTATAATCATCAAGGCTTTTCTGCGGGCCGATCCAGGCGCAGAGCAGGTAACGCATACCTATAGCCGCGGCATCAGCAGCTTTTCTTTCAAAATCCTTTTCAATATCACAATGGCTGGCAACAACCTTCATCCCAAGGTCATCCATCAGTTTTTTGAATTCCGTATTTTTCATGCCCCAGAACATGCCCTTCTCACCTTCATAACTTTCAATTTCCTTGTAACCAAAAGACGCAACCTGGGTGAGGACTTTTTTAGGATCCTGCGGAAGCACATCTCTTAAGGTATATAACTGCAAACCAAAATTGTTATTGATTGAGGTATTTGCCTGTGCAACGGTATTGCAGGCTGTCAAATATTTTCCAAGCAATAAGCCGGAAGTAAGTACCCCGGTATTTTTCAGGAAGGCTCTTCTGTTATGATCCATGTCTGGTGGTTTTATGCGAAAGATTTATCACCTTTTTTATAGGGTATGCAGGCATCAAAACGTCCCGGGACGGGTGTGTAACGCCTCGCTTCCTTTGTTCCGACTTCCGAGGTAAAATATCCAAGAAGGGTCAGTTGCTTCATCATGGTAAAATAATGCGGCGGCTTTTGCTGTTTGGTGTATTTCGGATCGGCCTTGGCTTTATTATCCTCGTCCTGGTTGTGTTTTTTTACATCCTCCTGGTATTTTTTGGCCTCGGCATCCATCTGTACCAGCAGGTCATGGCGCTCTTTGGGTGCCAGTTCCATGAAAGTCCTGTTGAATTTTGATTTGCTGGCATCATTCAACTGGTTCATGCCTTTCCTGAACACATCCTGGTGTCCTTCTTCATAACAATCGGTCACCATCACTTTCATGAACTCTCCAACCTTGGCGGCTTTTGCACCCGGAGTACTGGTCTGCGGGAGAATGGTCTCCGCTATTTCATCCAGGTAGGCAATTTCATTTGCATCCCAGTTCTGTGGTTTTGCAGTATCTGATTTGCAGCCAGTGAGAAATGCGGTACCTCCAACTACAGTACCTCCCATTAAAAGGCTGATATATTTAACGGCTTCTCTACGATCCATAATTGTATTTTTTAAGCTGCAAGTTGCAAGCTGCAAGCTGCAAGACTTTGCTTCGGAATTTTATTAAAAGTTCAGTGTTTTATAAACCGCCAAGAAAGAAGGGGCAAAAGAATATTTCCTTGGCGTCCTTTTTTCTTGGCGGTAAAATCTTACAAATTCAACGTATACCCAGGCCTGTATTCTCTTTTCACAAACTGGTTCACATCATCAAAATTGGTCACCT
>CBDUBK010000434.1:0-2961 GCA_965365375.1 uncultured bacterium
TATCGCTTTCCTTATTGGCTGCCTGGCCATAGCAGGTATTCCGCCATTCGCAGGGTTTTTCAGCAAGGAAGAAATCCTGCTGGCCGCCTACAATGCTTCTCCATTTATTTATTACCTGGGCCTGGCTACCTCCGCACTCACGGCATTTTATATGTTCAGGTTGTATTTCTCCATATTCTGGAAAAAAGATCCTGCACACAGTGATCATCATCATGGAGAAGGAAGTTTTTCCATGAAATTGCCACTTGTATTACTGGCAGCCTGTTCCCTGCTTGCAGGCTTTGTGCCCTTCGCACAATTTGTTACTGCTGATGGCAGGCCAATGGAAACTCATTTTCATGTACTGTTTTCGATAGCTCCTGTCAGTCTTGCCATCATAGCCATTTTGCTGTCAGCCTGGTTGTATAAAAAACAGAATGAGCGGCCTGACAGGATTGCTTCCTCCCTGGGAGGATTTTACCGTGGCGCTTACAGGAAATTTTATGTTGACGAGCTCTATCTCTTCTTCACGAAAAAAGTTCTGTTCAACCTGGTAGGAAGGCCCGCTGCCTGGGTCGATAAAAATATTGTTGATGGTTCCGTGAACCTGGCAGCCAGTGTCACCGGGAAAACATCGGAACTGATCAAAGGATTACAATCCGGGCGGGTACAGGCGTATACGCTTTACTTTTTTGGCGGCATTGCTGCCATGGCTATATTATTTATTTACTTCTGGAAATAAAGGATCATGAATTTATCACTGCTGATCATCGTACCGCTGCTCACCGCACTCTCCCTGCTGGGATGCAAGGACCTGAAACAGATCCGTATGGCAAGTTTCATTGGAGCTTCCCTGCAGCTTGCATTGGGTTTGTTCTTATTATTCCAATACCTGGGGGAAAGAAAATCGGGCAACCAGGCAACAATGCTTTTTGAGTACAGTTATACCTGGTTCAAACCCTTGAACATCAATTACCATGTAGGTGTTGATGGAATTTCCATTGCCATGATCCTCCTGACTGCACTGGTAGTATTATCAGGCGTGCTGGTATCCTGGAAGACAGACAAGCTCAGTAAGGAATTTTTCTTCCTGCTGGTTTTCCTGAGTGCAGGTGCTTATGGATTCTTCATTTCACTGGATCTTTTTACACTTTTCTTTTTCCTTGAGGTAGCAGTGATCCCCAAATTTTTATTGATTGGTATCTGGGGCAGCGGTAAAAAAGAATACAGTGCCATGAAGCTGGCATTGATGCTGATGGGTGGATCTGCCCTTGTATTTGTTGGTCTTGCCGGTTTGTATTTTAATACAGGCACCTTTGATATCCTGGCTATTTCTCAAATGGATATCCCGCTCGATGTACAGAAAATGTTCTTTCCTTTTGCTTTCATCGGTTTTGGAATTTTCACAGCGCTTTTCCCATTTCATACCTGGGTTCCTGACGGCCACTCTTCTGCTCCAACGGCGGCCTCCATGTTTCTTGCAGGAATTTCGATGAAACTGGGAGGTTATGGTTGCCTGCGTGTAGCGAGTTTCCTGATGCCAGGTGGCGCGGAATATTACAGCTGGGTGATCATTGTGCTGGCAACCATTGCCATTATCTATGGTGCTTTCGCTACCATGATGCAGAAGGATTTGAAATATATCAATGCTTATTCTTCAGTAAGCCACTGCGGATTTGTTTTGCTGGGTATTGGCATGCTGAACCAGACTGCTATCAATGGCGCAGTATTGCAGATGGTTTCCCATGGATTGATGACAGCCCTTTTCTTCGCAGCCATTGGCATGATCTACAGCCGCACACATACGCGTGATGTAGCCAAACTCGGGGGGTTGCTGAAAGTAACGCCGTTCATTTCTTCAGTATTCGTAATCGCGGGTCTTTGTTCATTGGGCCTTCCGGGTCTTAGTGGTTTTGTTGCTGAAATGACTGTGTTCATGGGCTCCTGGCAAAATCCGGGAACACTTTACAGGGTTGCTACCATTCTGGCCTGCGCTTCCATAGTGGTGACCGCAGTTTATATTTTAAGGGCCACAGGTAAAACCATTATGGGACCTATGAGCAGCGGTTATGTAGAACTTAAGGATGCCACCTGGAATGAAAAGCTGGCAGCGGTATTACTGATCGGGGGTATTGTACTGATGGGAATCGCACCTTTCCTGGTCAATGAACTGATCACGCCCGGTACTGAAATTATCATGAACAGAATTTCCGGTATACCGAAATAAACCATCATGCATAAGCATGTAAAAAATTAGAAGATGACAGAATTTTTTATTTTAATGAAACAGGAACTCTCGGTGATCGTGATCATTTTCCTGTTACTTATCATTAAGCTTGGCAAAGACAGGTCTAACAAAACCATGCTGGATATTGCGAACGTTTTGTTGCTGGTTAACCTGGTAGCCGGTTTTTTCGGCAATAGCCAGGGCGTACTCTTTAACGAGATGTTCCGTACCAATGAACTGATGGTGCTTGAAAAAAACATTCTTAACCTGGGCATGCTCATCATTTCCATGCAGTCTTACAGCTGGCTGAAAACACATAAGCATGTGATTGAATTTTATATTTTGCTTTTGTCAACCTTACTGGGCATGTTCTTTATGATTTCGGGAGGTAACCTGCTGATGTTCTACCTGGGCCTGGAACTTTCAACCATACCACTCGCGGCTGCAGCCAATTTTGACCTGGCTAAAAAAAGGTCATCCGAGGCAGCCATGAAACTGATCATTTCCTCTGCCTTCTCCTCATCACTTATGCTCTTTGGTATTTCCATGATCTATGGCACTACCGGTACACTGATCTTTTCAGAATTGCCGCAATTCCTGAACAATTCCCCACTACAGATCTTTGCATTCATCCTTGTACTGGCAGGATTTGCATTCAAGATCTCTGTAGTGCCTTTCCACCTGTGGACGGCGGATGTTTACGAAGGCGCGCCGGTAGCCGTGACTTCCTATCTATCGGTCATTTCCAAAGGTGC
>CBDUBK010000435.1:0-2951 GCA_965365375.1 uncultured bacterium
TTTTTCCTCATAGACGAGCACATCCTGTGCAGGATCCGTTCCCAGAACATGGCGGAAAAAACGGGATTGGATATTTCAACGGTAAGCCGTGTGGCCAACAGCAAATTTGTACAAACTGAATTCGGAACGTACCGCCTTAAATTTTTCTTCAGTGAATCCCTGACTACGGATACAGGTGAAGAAGTTTCAACGCGAGAAGTAAAAAAGATCCTGAGTGATATGATAGAAGGAGAAAGCAAGAAAAAACCACTCAGTGATGAAAGGCTTACTGAATTGCTGCAGGAAAAAGGTTACAATATCGCCCGTCGTACGGTTGCTAAGTACAGAGAGCAATTGAATATTCCTGTGGCGAGGCTGAGGAAAGAATTGTAGCCGGTAGTCGGTAGTCGGTAGTCAGTAGTCGGTGGCTGTACGTCCCTGAAGTATTGTAACCTGCATGATCTTACTCTGCGCAATCTCCTTTATCTCCTTCAACGCCAGCCATAGCTTAAGCGAAGGCTGGTTCTCTGCGGTAAAAAAAAGAACTAGCCGTTAAGGCGGTAAGGGCAGTAAGTAGTCTCCGGAATTTTTACATGACTTCAAGAATCGAAGAGTTTAAAAATTGCGTCTTTTCTTCTTTGCGCTCCGCCAGCCATAGCTTTAGCGGAGGCTGGTTTTTGCGTGAAACCTTCCAATGCGTGAACGCCTTTTGAATTTTGCTTTTTCAGACAAACACCCAGGCCACCAGCAGCATCAGCGCCCCGCTGAAAAATCCGAAGTAAATCTCGTGGGGAGTATGGTTGGAGTCGATCAATCTTGCAGTCATTGTAAGACCAGCGATGAATAATGCGATTGCAATATATATCCCGAAAGAAACACCTGTAGTAATCCCAGCCACGATCATAAAGGCCGACATCACACCAACAGCAATACCATGCATGCTGATCTTCATATAAGCATTCAGGATGAGTCCAAGTGCAGCACCCAGGAAAATACCCAGGCTCAATAACTCCGCTTCCCTAGGTGCGCCGGGAAGGTTCCTGAAAACATACCATCCCCAGAAATAAAAGATCTGGCAGATCACGTAAGGAATGATGCGGTCCTTTTGTGTTTTCAGCTGGATGGATTCAATAAAATTCAGGGCTTTCAGTAAGAGCGTGACAACAAGCGGGAAAAATGCATAATACATGATAAACATGATCAGCAGTTTGGTGCGCTCCCAGGCAGTAGCTTCCAGGAACAACCTCAGTTCAAATATGATGAACATACCCAGGTAAACGGGTATGAAAACCGGGTGAAAAATGTAGGAGATAATTTTCGCTAACCCCCGGATAACCGGGTTGTAATCCTGTTTTTGCATGCTCACCCCTGGGGCAGTTAGATCCATAGAGCAAATGTAGGCAGTAAATAAACCACAGCCGTTTAATCCTCCGCGGATTAATTTTGTTCTAAACTATTATCATGGGATTTTTGATCAAGGTGATCGTAACCGGGCTGGCTGTATTCGTTGCGGATTTCCTGCTCAGCGGGGTAGATATTAATGATGACTGGAAAACCGTGATCATTGTTGCCCTGGTACTGGCCCTGCTGAATACTTTTATCAAGCCCATCTTAATAATTCTGACTATTCCGGTTACTGTTGTAACGCTAGGCCTGTTCCTTCTCATCATCAATGCCCTCATGGTGATCTGGGCTGATAAGCTGATTGACGGATTTACTGTTGATGGCTGGGGGTGGGCTTTATTATTCAGCCTGATCGTTTCAATTGTCAGTGCCATACTGAATGGACTGGCTGGTGATAAGAAGCGGAAAAACTAAATCTGCATTTCAATCTAAAAACCTTTGAGGATCTCCTCCCTTTTACCATTTTTCAGGGCTCCTAAAGAAGTTATATTTTGCAGCTGATTGCATCAAACCCTCCTGCCAATATGAATTTTCAAAGCAAGGACATCCCGAAAGACCAGCTGATACATATCTATAACAATCTTTTGTGGCCAAGGCTGATCGAAGAAAAAATGCTGGTGCTCCTTCGGCAGGGCCGCATCTCCCAATGGTTCAGCGGCATTGGACAGGAAGCCATTTCTGTAGGTGCCACACTTGCTTTGCGGGAAGATGAATGGATCATGCCCCTGCACCGCAATCTTGGCGTGTTCACCTCGCGTAATATGCCCTTGCATAAACTTTTTAAACAATGGCAGGGCGCGCAGGATGGATACAGCAAGGGCCGTGAAAGAAGTTTTCATTTCGGCAATAAAGCCCATCATATATGCGGGATGATCTCCCACCTGGGTCCGCAGCTGGCAATCGCTGATGGCGTGGCACTTGCCTATAAACTGCGGAAAGAAAATAAAGTATCACTCGCCTTTACAGGAGATGGAGGTACAAGTGAAGGTGATTTTCATGAGTCATTGAATGTGGCCTCGGTCTGGGACCTGCCCGTGATATTTATCATTGAGAATAATGGTTACGGACTAAGCACACCGGTGAATGAACAATTCCGCTGCGCCCAGCTGGCCGACCGCGCCAAGGGTTATGGCATGGAAAGCGTGGTGATAGACGGGAATAATGTGCTCACGGTTTATGACACCATCAAAGGAGTGAGGGAATGGTGTATCGAAAACCAGAGGCCTTACCTGGTGGAATGTATGACCTTCCGTATGCGCGGGCATGAAGAAGCCAGCGGTACCAAGTATGTGCCAAAAGAAATGTTTGATCAATGGGCGATCAGGGACCCGATTAAAAACTTCGAGACCTTCCTGATCGCTGGTGGTATATTATCAGCGGAAGACATCAGCCAGCTAAGGGAAAAAATGAAAGGGCAGATTGAAGAAGAGTTGCGTTTAGGTTTTGAAAGCAAACCGCTGGTTGTGAAGATCGAGGATGAGCTGAAGGATGTATATGCGCCGGTGCCTGCTAAAAAAGCGCTGGTCTATGATGAAACTCAACTAACGGCAGCAGGTGACCGCAATCTC
>CBDUBK010000436.1:0-2945 GCA_965365375.1 uncultured bacterium
AGTAATGGTTTGCGAAAACTGTGGAAGGATCCTGGTGGATTCTGACCTGGTTGATTCAGTAGATGTAAAATAAAATTCAAAATATTCATTCAAAAGCCTTCCTGGCCAGGAAGGCTTTTTTTTATGCGAAATACCGTAAGCAGGGTATGGTTTGAGCCAGGGCCTGCCTCTAGATTTGAAAAAAATTAATCTGCCATGAAGCGCATATTTTTTTTCCTGGTGTCGGTTTGTTCAATCCAGGCCTCCTGGTCCCAGGATGAGAAAACAGTTGATGAAACCCTGAAGATGTATGTGGGCGGAACATTCGGAAAGGCTAAAATGTTCGGTAAACTCGAGAAGCTCGCACTTGCCCAGACAAGTATTTATTTCAAGACAGCAACTACCCGTGAGATCATCGAAAATGAAAGAGGTGCATTTGGCGGGAGGAAATCTGGTGGCGGCTCCGTTGCCGGCCGGATAACAGCTTACCTGCAAACTACAGATGGGGATCTTACCGATGCCGATTTCCAGGAGATAGCAGATAGTTTTTATGCTTATCTCTCCGCAAAACTGAATGCCTCCGGTATCTCTACTGTTGACTGGAATGATATTACCGGTAATTCGTTTTACAAAGAACAGGGCATTGAGCTGGATGATATCAAAAAGGATATGAGTGAAATGAAAAAGAAAGGACAGGTTTATTCTCATATCAATGCCAACAAAGGAAATACACTTTGGAGATACAGCATCACAGGGGGCATTAGCCCGGGTTTTGCTTTTGGCAAGGCAAAAAAAGCCGCGCGGTTTTCAGAAGATGTAAAAGGAGACCTTTCATTCATGCACCTGGTGGTTGATTTTGCGGATATCATGCTTGATGGTGATGTGAAAACAGGCACCTCCTACAATTATGGCGCTGATGGAATGACCAGGATCACCAAAAATAAAAAATGGAAGATGGATGCTTCCGTGGGCGCCAATGTAAAAGTTGCTGCCAACACAGGAATGTCCATGTTCTATAATGAAAAGAACCAGACAGAATCCATGGGTATTGCCCGGGATGTTTCATCTGGTGTTCAATTTGCCAGTTCTGTTGCAGAAGATCCGGATAAGGAAAAGCTTGGCAACAAGGACAACATTTTTGCCAAGGATTTTAACATGACCCCTGTTGTGATCTCCACTACCAAATCAAAATACAAGGCAGCGGCCATGAAGGCGCTGTATAACTATGCAGATATTTTCGTGGCCAAGATCCGGTATAGTAAGAAGGTTTGACAGTTTGTTTCTATGGTACCCTGTCAGAGACCGCGGCGCAAGCTGCGGTTTTTTGTTTTAACACCTCGCGGGCTTCAAAAAAAATCTCCTCCTGTATTTTTACACAGTTCGCTGATGAAAATGGAAATAAACTAATTTACCGCCGATATGCTGAGCAGGTTATCAATACAGAATTACGCGATCATAGAGCAACTGGATGTGGACTTCAGCACCGGCCTCAATATCATCACAGGTGAAACAGGGGCGGGTAAATCCATACTTGTAGGTGCGCTGGGATTGATACTTGGACAAAGGGCTGAAAGCAATGTGCTCCTGAATAAGGAAAAGAAATGTATTGTTGAAGGAAGCTTCAAAGGCGAATCCGGTGAACAACCTGTCGTAGACTTCCTTAATGCGCATGAGCTGGATGTACATGATGAACTGGTTGTGCGAAGAGAGATCTCCCCGAATGGAAAATCCAGGGCCTTCATAAATGACACACCGGTAAACCTTTCCCAGTTGAACCAGCTGAGTGGCATTCTTGTGGACCTGCACCAGCAGTTTGATACACTTGAACTGGGTGAATCAGGTTTTCAAAGGGCAGTACTTGATGCCCTGGCAGGTAATGGTAAAAAGCTGAAGGCATACCAGCAGACCTTCCAGTCTGCAAAAGCAGCCAAATCAAATCTTGATACGCTAATACTCCAAAAAACAGCTTTCAATAAAGAATTTGATTACCACCAGTTCCAGTTCAATGAACTGGAAGAAGCAGGATTTAAGGAAGATGAACTGGAGCAACTTGATACGGAATTAAAAATGCAATCCAATGCCGAAGGGATCAAGAGTGCGCTGACCAAATTGTATTTCCAGCTCGAAGAATCCGAAGATCCTGTATTGAGGCAGTTAAAAACCATGATCAACCAGTTGCAGGCTTATGGTGAAATGCATCCCGACCTGCCTGCCCTGCTGGGAAGGTTGCAGTCAGCCTATATTGAATTGCAGGACATTGCTGAAGAAACGGAAAGGATCAATGCCCATGTTCATTCGGATGCCGCTGAAATAGAAAGAATCAACGAAAGATTATCTACCGGATACAAACTGTTGAAAAAGCATGGTGTAAAAACAACTTCCGAACTGCTTGCGATAAAGAATGCGTTAAACGAAAAATTACAGGCAGTTCTTAATATTGATGAAGCCATAATAAAGGCAGAAAAAGATTATTCCCTGCTTATAGAAAAAGCAGGCAGCCAGGCGGAGCAGGTATCTGCTGCCCGTAAGGCACAGGTAAAACCTTTGGAAGCCCAGGTAAATAAAATGCTGGTGCAGGTAGGTATGCCCAATGCACGCATCAAGGTAGATATCCGCCCGGTGGAGCTGGGTCCCGATGGTTCTGACCAGGTGGAATTTTTATTCGACGCCAATAAAAGCAACCAGTTCCAGCCGCTGCGTAAAGTTGCAAGCGGGGGGGAATTAAGCAGGTTGATGTTATGCATCAAATCTCTTGTGGCCAGCTCAATGGACATGCCCACACTCATATTTGACGAGATTGATACGGGTATTTCTGGCGAAGCAGCAAAACAGGTCGGCATCATCATGAAGGAACTCGCCGCTGCCAGGCAGGTGATCTGCATCACCCACCAGCCGCAGATCGCTGGCAAGGCGGATGCGCATTACCTCGTTTATAAATCTGTACAGGGGAAAACCATTACTACCGG
>CBDUBK010000437.1:0-2936 GCA_965365375.1 uncultured bacterium
TCGCCGCCGCCGTTGATGGTTTCAACAATTTCACCTTTATTAATTTCGCCGATCGGCTCAAGCGTTTTTCCGCTATCCAAACCCGCGAACACAATTGTTTTCGGCTTTGCCGCATTTGTATTTCCGCGCTTTTGGGCGAACGCCGCTGAAATTAAAATTGTAATTACCGCACAATACGCAAATATTTTTTTCATTGCTTCTATTTCTTAGATAACAGGCAATAGCTGTGCCAGTGGTTCAGGCCGCAGGAAATTGTAACTTCCATCCATGTTACGGATTTATTGCATCATTATCTGCCTGTTGATCATGTCTAACGCTTCTTCACAGTCTAAAACGGATACCCTGCTGAAAAACATACTCAGCAATACGGGAAATGAATTGTTGAATAAACTGCTCAGTGAACCGGAGAAATACCGCCTGCAGGTGGTGTATACGGAGATCAACCGGGACAAGAACAATGTTCCCTCCTTCAAAAACCATTATTTCAATTACGACCCGGCCCTGTATTTTAACCCGGCCTCCATGGTCAAGATGCCCCTGGCCTTCCTGGCCCTTGAAAAACTCAATGATCTGAACATAAAAGGTGTTGACCTGAACACCACCATCCAGTATGACAGCAGTTATCCCGGCCAGAGAGTATTGTTGAAAGATCCTACCAGTGCTGACGGACTTCCATCCATCGGTCATTTTATCAAACGTGCTTTCCTGATCAGTGAGAATGATCCTTACAACAGGCTGTACCAGTTTGTCGGGCAGCAGGCCATCAACCGCAGGCTGCATGAAATGGGTTACCCGGAGGTGCGCATCACCAGGCAGTTCATGGGTTATACGGAAGAAGGGAACAGGCATACCAACCAGGTAAGGTTCCTTGATAAAACAGGTAAGCTGGTTTATACCCAGCCTCCTGCCTATAATACAGATTCATTTGATTTCAGCAGGAGTATCAGGATCGGGGAGGCGCATTGGGACCGCAATGACCAGCGCATCGAAGGACCCTTTGATTTTACAAAGCATAACAATCTTACGCTGGAAGACATGCAGCAGATGCTGCAATCGGTTTTGTTCCCTACTTCCGTTCCAAAAAAGCAGCGGTTCCGTTTGAAGGAGAAAGACCTGGAGTTTTTATACAGGTACCTGTCGCAGTATCCATCTGAAACAGGTTATCCCAAATATGATACGGCTGAATTTTATGACAGTTATGTCAAGTTCTTTTTCAGGGACAGCACCCGCAGGATGCCTGCCCATGTAAGGGTATTCAATAAAACAGGATGGTCATACGGCTTCCTGACCGATGTATCTTATGTAGTGGATTTCAAAAACAAAGTGGAATACATGCTTGCTGCCACGGTCTATGTCAACAGCGATGGGGTGATCAATGACAGCAAATATGATTATGATAAAGTGGGCTATCCTTTTTTATACCAGCTGGGACAGGCTGTGTATGCATATGAGCTCAAGAGAAAACGGACAAGGCAGCCCGATCTTTCGCGCTTCAGCCAGCTGAAATACGAAAAGCGGGACCCGCTTGATCAGCGTCCCGCATTAAAAGATGTAGATAACTAGGATTTAGTTCTCTTTGGAAATAGCCAGCCTGGAAAATTCAGAGCCATGGAAGATCCTGGCGTGGGCAATGTCTTTTGATTTTTTATAATCATCCAGCCTGCTGCTGGTAACGATACGCCAGAAATTTTTGGACTTCAGTTCAGCGTAATCTTTATGGTCGCGGATGAACAGACCGTGGATGGTATCTCTCTTCTTAAAGGTGATGCGGATATGATCTGAGTTGGACGATGTTTTTTTGTCAAGGAAATTTTGAATCTCTTCTACGTTCATATTGAAGGTTTTATCAGGCCGGCACTGACCGGTTATGATGGGTGAACAAATAGTGAGTTTAACTTCAGGCAGGTCAGAACTTCAGGATCGGGGTTAGTAGAAACTGCAGGCAAAAACTCAATGAAGCGCGAAGATAACGGTATTGCAACGGCCAAAACCCATTTTGTGGAAGCTTTCACAGTAACTATGGAAAGAAACCCTATCTTCACCCTGTTAATTTGAGCCCAGCATCAAGTAATCGTTTAATTATCCTGCTCTCCAACTGCATCTTAGTTAGTCCCTTACTCCTTGCCTACTCAGATCTTATTCATTAATTAATAATCAGGTATGAACATTTATGTTTCCAATTTAGGCTTCAACGTCCGCGATGAAGACCTCAGGTCAGTATTTGCACCTTACGGGGAAGTATCCTCAGCCAAGGTGATCATGGATAAAATGACCAACCAGTCACGTGGTTTCGGTTTCGTGGAAATGAGCGATGATGAAGCATCACGCAAGGCCATCCAGGAATTAGATGGTTCCCAGGTTGACAACCGCGCCATCAAGGTAGTGGAAGCAAGACCAAAAGAAGACAGACCAAGCAACAACTTCCGCAACAACAGCGGTGGTGGTTTCAATAAAAGATATTGATGCACAAGCCCCTGCCCAGGGGCTTTATTTCATTACAAATCAAAGAGAATGACAGATTTCAGAAAAACGATCAAGGGTATCGATTTTAATTTCCATGGCGTCATGGAAGGAAAAGACCAGGTGTTCAGGGTAAGTGCCGACACCCATAATTTCAAAATGACAACAGACGAAGATGGCAACTGGGGCATCTGGCAGCAGGTACCTTCATGGATCAAAGCTTTGGAAGAAGATTTGGAGAAAGCGATAGAAGAGCAGGAGAAGAAGTAGGGTACTAACCTTTTGGTATAAACGAATTTACCTTGACTTCTTAAAGGATGTAAGGGATTGACGCATGTTTTAGGACATGCGTTTTTTTTTGGTTTCAACTCAATTATTAAAACAGGTTAAAGTAACTAGCCATATTGAATGAACTTCCAAATAAATTTTATTTTATATATTTTACAATAAATTTTACATGGAATTTAATGAATACC
>CBDUBK010000438.1:0-2933 GCA_965365375.1 uncultured bacterium
GCGCTGGGCGAAATGCGTGAAATGGGTTAATTGAATCAGAATCAGGATTTTCAGCATTAGGATGTACAGGATGATAGTTGTCCGTGATTAATATTCATCTTGATAAGGAGTTGATGTAATTCAGGATTATAAGTAATCAACTGAATACTGTTAACTCATCCTGTAAATCCTTAAATCCTGCAAATCCTGATCAATCCTGCTCTATTTTTGCAGCTATGAGTCTTTCCGTTTACAATTCTTACTCAAGGACAAAAGAAATCTTTACTCCCCTCGTGCCCGGTCATGTGGGCATGTATGTATGCGGACCAACCGTAAGCGGCGAAAGTCACCTTGGGCATGCCAGGCCCTATATCACTTTTGATGTGGTGTACCGTTACCTCGTACATCTTGGAAACAAGGTGAGGTATGTACGTAATATCACTGATGCCGGCCATTTTGAAGAAGAAGGACGTGAAGCCATTGATAAGATCTCTACCAAGGCACAGATCGAAAGACTCGAACCAATGGAGCTGGTGCAGAAATACACCAACCTGTTTCACTGGGCCATGAAACAATTCAATTGTATTGAACCAAGCATAGAACCAACAGCAACGGGCCATATTGTTGAGCAGATCGGGATGATAGAAGAGATCATCAAAGCCGGTTATGCCTATGAAAGGAACGGCAGCGTATATTTTGATGTAAAGAAATACGCGGAGAACCACGAATACGGTAAGCTGAGCGGAAGGATCATTGAAGACCTGCTGGAAACAACGAGGGAGCTGGAAGGCCAGGAAGAAAAACTGAATAAAACCGATTTTGCTTTATGGAAGGCAGCGCCACCTGAGCATATCATGCGCTGGAAAAGCCCCTGGGGCGAAGGTTTCCCGGGATGGCATATCGAATGCTCGGCCATGAGCAGTAAATACCTGGGTAAACAGTTCGACATCCATGGAGGTGGTATGGACCTGCTCTTTCCACACCATGAAAGCGAGATCGCGCAAAGCACCATTTGCAATCATGTAGCTCCTGTTCGTTACTGGATGCACAATAATATGATCACCATCAATGGCCGCAAGATGGGCAAGAGCTATAATAATGTGATCAGGCTAACGGAATTGTTCAGTGGAGACCATCCATTGCTCGAGAAGGCTTATTCACCCATGACCATACGCTTTTTTATTTTGCAGACACATTACAGGAGTACACTTGATTTCAGTAATGAGGCCCTGCTGGCAGCTGAAAAAGGATTAAAAAGGCTGATGGATGCTTATGAATGGCTCCAGGCTGCAGCGGGGGACGGGAACAATGATTCCATTCCCGAAAGTAAAACAGAAACTGACCAGAAGGTATTGGCTTTGTTAGGTGAATTAAAACCTTTCATGGATGATGATTTCAGCACAGCTAAGGTCCTGGCCAATATGTTCGAGATCGTGCCGGTCATCAATTCCATCAAGGATAAAACTACCGGTCAGCCTCTTTTGAGTGATGAAGTATTTGCTTACCTCAAAAAGCAGATGAAGGTTTTTGTAGAAGATATTATGGGACTTAAAGCAGAAGCAGCTGCAGAAACTGACAAATTAAAAGGCGTGATGGATGTACTGATCAATCTCAGAAAAGAAGCCCGTGCAAAAAAAGACTGGGCCACGTCAGACCGTATCAGGAATGAACTGGCGGCCGTTGGCATACAGCTCAATGACGAAAAGGATGGAGCGATGAGCTGGAGTGCCAGCAGCTAAAGGCCATTGGCTATAGTTCCTTCACCACATTCGCCACCATATGCTGTTTACCCAGCGTGTAATAGTGCAATCCCGGAACTCCGGCAGCTTTCAGTTCTTTTGATTGTTTCAGCAGCCACTCAGTACCTACAATCTCTACTTCCGCGTCGTTCTTACACTTCAGCACTTCATTGGAAAGTTCTTCCGGGATATCCACGTGGAAGGTCCTTGGAATGACTGTAAGCTGTTTTTTGGTGCTGATAGGTTTCAGTCCGGGGAGAACCGGAACATTGATGCCGGCATCCCTGCAGGCCTTCACAAAATCAAAATATTTTTTATTGTCGAAGAACATTTGCGTGGTGATGTATTCCGCTCCTTCATCCACCTTTGATTTCAGGTAATTCAGGTCGGTTTGCATATTGGGGGCTTCGAAATGTTTTTCGGGATAACCTGCAACACCAATACAGAAATTGGTTTTTACAGCGTTCTTCAGGTCTTCTTCAATATAGATACCATTATTCATATTGATCACCTGGCGCATCAGCTCAATGGCATAACGGTGGCCTCCTGGTTCCGGTTCAAAAGCACTTTCATTCTTGGGGGCATCACCTCTAAGGATAAGCACATTGTCAATACCGAGGAAGTTCAGGTCGATCAGGGCGTCTTCGGTTTCCTGGCGTGTAAAGCCACCGCAGATCAGGTGAGCTACCGCATCCACTTTGTAACGGTTCATGATGGCCGCACAAATACCCACTGTACCCGGCCGCTTTCTTACTTCCACCTTGTCGAAAGTGCCATCAGGCTTTTTCTTGAACATGCTTTCGCTGCGGTGGTAGGTAACATTGATAAAGGAAGGTTTGAATTCCATTAATGGGTCCAGGTGTTCCCAAAGCGCATTGATGCCTTTGCCTTTCAGCGGCGGCAGGATCTCAAAAGATACGGGTGTGGTGCCTTTGGCGCTATTTATATGATCAATTACTTTCATTCGGAGTGGGAGTGGCTTGTTTAATCCGGCTGCAAACATAATATGGAGTTAACGAAATACAAAAGCAAACCCCAAAGTATTGCAGCGCCTCGTTTAGCTTTACTTTTACCAAAAGGATTTAGTTGAGCATAGTCATTCATACAAAAGATCTGGTAAAACGATACAGGACAAGAACAGTTGTCAATCATGTATCCATAGAAGTGAAACAGGGTGAGATCGTAGGGCTGCTGGGGCCAAACGGCGCCGGTAAA
>CBDUBK010000439.1:0-2933 GCA_965365375.1 uncultured bacterium
ACCAGCGCAATAAGATCCAGGAGGAAAGCCTTTATTATGAACACCAGAAACATACAGGTGAACTGCCATTGATTGGAGTGAATACCTTCCTGAATAAAAATGGAAGTCCCACCATCCTTCCCAATGAAGTGATCCGGTCCACGAGGGAAGAAAAAGAACAGCAGATCCTCAACCTCCAGGCTTTCTGGAAAAGGAATGAAGACAAATCTGCCATAGCCCTCAAAAAGCTGAAAGAAGTGGCCGTGAACAATGGAAATTTATTTGCGGAGCTGATGGAAAGTGTAAAATACTGCTCCCTGGGACAGATCACCCATGCCTTGTATGAGGTGGGTGGGCAGTACAGGAGGAGCATGTGAGGAAAGTCGATAGTCCATAGTCAATAGACCACGGTCGCTGGTTGTGTTTACAGATTCACTGACTTTGAACTTTGAACTTGACAATAATAATCTATAGAAATTCATTCTTGACTTTGAACTGACTAATGTTGCCATTCTGTTAACCCTCTCCACCTTATTTTTTTCTTTTTTATCTTGGCTGCACATGAAGCATCTATTACTGGCTGTCTTTTATACTGGCATATTTTCAGTTGCCGGTGCTCAGACATTTGAATCAACCCTTTCTGTTTACGGGGAAAAATTCCAGCACGAAAAAGCATATCTACATTACGACAAGGCTACATATATGGCAGGTGAGACCATCTGGTTCAAAGCCTACCTCATGGAAGACCTCTATCCTTCTTTAACCAGCAAAACTTTTTACGTTGACTGGGTATCGGAAGATGGTAAGGTGCTATGGCATAGTGTAAGCCCCATAGTTGATGGCACAACCAACGGGCAGTTTGAAGTGCCTGCCAATTATGATGGAGATTTTATCCATGTGTGTGCCTACACCCAATGGATGCTCAATTTTGATACAGCATTTTTATATAACAGGGATATTCCCATCATTGCCTCCAAACCTGTGAAGCCGGTAAGAACACAGGCCAACAGTACCATCCAGTTCTTTCCTGAAGGTGGTGAGGCCATCAATGGACTGATCAACAGGATCGCTTTTAAAGTAAACGACCAGTTTGGAAGACCGGTACAGGCAAAAGGGGTAATCATCGATGAAAAAGGCAGTAAGATTGATTCTTTTTTTACTGCGC
Source organism: uncultured bacterium (assembly GCA_965365375.1). GTDB lineage: Bacteria > Bacteroidota > Bacteroidia > Chitinophagales > Chitinophagaceae > Flavisolibacter. The sequence continues at coordinate 1,145 of CBDUBK010000439.1, forward strand.
ATGATGGTATGGGCAGCTTCCAGTTGATGCCCCTTGAAGGAAAAAAATATACAGCCCGGTGGAAAGATGCGGGCGGCCCCCTTAAGACAACTGAACTACCTGCTTTCAAAAATGCAGGCCTCAACCTGCAATTATTGAATGAAGATAAAAAGGCCACCATCCTGCTCAACAGCATCCAGTTGGCAGAGAACCAGAAAAAATTGACGGTGATCGGCACTATGAACCAGCGCCTGGCCTTTAAATCTGAGGTCGACCTTTCAACAGTGTCACAGGCAAAACGTATTATACCTACAGGAGGCCTGCCCTCCGGCATCCTTACCATCACCGTATTTGACGCGCAATGGCAGCCACTTGCAGAAAGAATATGTTTTGTAGACAACAAGGAATATGTTTTTCCCAGTTCCATGGAAGTAACCCACTGGGGATTGGGTAAAAGAAAAAGAAACGAGATCGAAATCAGGATACCAGACAATCTTACGGCAGCATCATTATCTGTTTCAGTCACTGATGCGGCAATTGAATCAGACAGTTCCGAACATATCATCTCTCATTTTTTCCTGAGCAGTGATATCCGGGGTAAAGTGCATAACCCTGCATATTATTTTTCAGGACATCCGCAGGCTTCGAAGAACCTGGACCTGGTAATGATGACCCATGGCTGGAGGAAGTTCAAATGGGAAGAGGTGTCTAAGGGTGTGTTGCCAAAGCTCACGTACCAGAAAGACAGCACTTACCTTGCTTTGTCCGGACAGTTGTACGGTGTTGCAAAAACACAGCTCAGCGGCACTGATAATATCGTACTGGTGGTAAAAGAAGATACAGCCACACGCATGCTCATCATGCCTATCAAAACTGATGGAAGTTTTGGTGACCCGGACATTGTGATCTTCGACACCATCAGGGTTTATTACAGTCTCAAATCTAAATTCTTCAAGAGTGCGGAAGCCCGCTTTATGCTGAACCGCCTGCCTGCTCCCAACTACGGGTCCTTCAGTAAAAATTTCGCGAACAAAATCATTTTTACAGATACTGCAGGTCAATCGCGGCACGCTAAACTATCCGCTGAAACCTTGCGCCTGCTTGCCCAAAGCAAAAGCAGGATGATGGAAAATGTAACGGTGACAGCACGCCAGAAAACCACGATCCAGGAGATGGATGATAAATATGCTTCAGGTCTTTTCCAGGGTGATGCCTACCAGTTCGACCTGGTAAATGACCAGTTCTCCATGGGATATAATACAGCCCTGCAATACCTGCAGGGTAAGGTGGCCGGACTTACGATCACTGATAATCCTCCAGGCGTTAGCTGGCGCGGTGGAGCACCTGCCCTCTATCTGGATGAATCTGTAAGTGATATTGAAATGGTGACCATGATACCGGTTACGGATATTGCTTATATAAAAGTTTTTCGCCCGCCTTTCATGGGGGGCTTTAATGGAGGCAATGGTGCCATTGCTATTTATACCCGGCGCGGTGATGATATGAAACGGGTACAAAAAGGTCTTACTACCAACCAGATCACCGGCTATACATTGGTAAAAGAATTTTATTCACCCAACTATGACCGCTTTGATGCAAGGCATGAACAGCCTGATCTCAGGACCACTCTTTACTGGAACCCAATGGTAATTGCTGACGGAAAGAACAAGACCATCAAACTCAGTTTTTATAATAATGATGTCACCAGTGCTTTCCGGGTGGTGATCCAGGGAATGTCAAGGGAAGGACAACTCACCTATTATACCGGGGTGATGGAATAAAATTGTACAGCGCCATTCAGCAAATCATG
>CBDUBK010000440.1:0-2929 GCA_965365375.1 uncultured bacterium
GGGTTTTCCTTCACCTGCCAATGATTACCTGGAACCGGACCTGGATTATAATGCCTACCTGAAAAAACATCCTTCCTCAACTTTTTCCTTCCGGGTGGAAGGTGAGTCGATGAAGGATGCGTTCATTCCTCATGGAAGCATTATAGTAGTAGACCGTTCTATCAAACCATTTAATAATTGTGTAATAGTGGCCAGCCTTGATGGGGAAATGGTCATCAAGCATATTGTAAAAACAAAGGAGGGTATGTTTTTAATCCCGGCCAACCCGCAGTATAAATCTTTAAAGGTGGAAGAGGGGATGGATTTTAAGGTATGGGGTACCGTTACCCATGTGATCATTGACGTTTTAAAATCCTGATGATGGTAGCACTGATCGATTGTAATAATTTTTATGTGTCCTGCGAACGTTTGTTTGATCCGAAGCTGGAGCATAAACCTGTGATCGTACTGTCGAATAATGATGGTTGCGCCATTTCCAGAAGTGAAGAGGCCAAGGCACTTGGTATCCAGATGGCACAACCTGCATTCATGATCCCTGATAATATAGCCGGGGACGTACGGATGTTTTCTTCCAATTACACCTTGTATGGTGATATCAGCGCAAGGGTGATGCAGGTGATCAGGGAACTGGTACCCGTAACTGAAATTTATTCCATCGATGAAATCTTTGCTGACCTGCGCAGCATGAAATGGACCGACCTTAATAAGCTTGCAATAGAGATCAGGCAAAAAGTAAAAAGGGCCACGGGCATTCCTGTAAGTGTTGGCATTGGTGCAACAAAAACCTTGGCCAAGATGGCCAACCGGTATGCAAAAAAAACAAGGCCTTCCATTGGAGTTTTTGCTGCAGATGCAAAACAAAAAACAGAGGAGATGTTGCGCAGTACTGCTGTGGGGCAGATCTGGGGCATTGGTAAACAATATGCGGCCTTGCTTGAGAAAAACGGATTCAATTCGGCCTACGATCTGTCCCATGCCCCGGAAGAATGGGTGCGTAAAAACCTTAGCGTGGTAGGGCAGCGGATGTTGCACGAATTAAATGGAATTGCCTGTCTTGAATGGGAGGAGGAGCCGCCTGCCAGGAAAAATATCACTACTTCCCGTTCCTTTGGTGAACTGATCACCGATAAAAATGAGATCAGGCAGGCGCTTGCTAAATTCACCAGTAATTGCGCTGAAAAATTAAGAAGAGAGAACAGCTGCGCTAAAAAAATGAATGTCTTTATTCAAACCAACCCGCACCGCCCTACGGATGAACAATATTTCCAATCGATCAACCTGCAATTAAAAGTCGCTACCAATTTAACCACTGAACTGATCAGGTATGCCATGCATGGCCTGGATCATATTTATAAACCGGGATACCTTTACCAGAAATGCGGTGTGGTAATGATGGACCTGGTACCACAGGATACGATCCAGGGATCCTTATTTGATAGTGAGCCGCGCAAAAAAAGCGGGGTGCTCATGCGATCCATAGATGAAGTGAACCGGCAATATGATAGGGATACTGTAAGATTTGCCACCCAATCCTATGAAAACAGGTGGAAGCTGAAGCAGGATTTTTTATCCAGGCATTTCACCACCCGTTTCGACCAGCTGCCAAAAGCAAGGGCTACATGAACCGTTTCAATCCATTCCATCTTTTTACCTCTGACCTGCTGGATGCTTTTGTTGCTTCAGGAAAAAAATATTTTGTCCGGCAAACCTTCGACCGCGGTAAGACTATCAGTGATGACCCGTTTTTAAAATCATGTTTGATCATTACCCATTACGACAGTCTCACTACGGCCATGGATCATCTCGGCGCGATCTCATATGACCCTCACCGTTTTCTTTATAACTGGGAGGAAACAGCACACAGGCAAAGGCTCAGGATAGCTGCTGCAGGACCGGAAGGGTACAAAATATTTGCTGCTGTTTTGAAACCGGGATGGGACCGGCCTGTTGACGGTGTGCTCAAGAAAAAGCTACGCCAATACATAGAAAAGCTGGGATGGAAACCAGGCCGTGACGAAGGGGTGCGCACCAATTATGAAATGCAGTTTGGTGAATTGTATATCAGGATAAAATATGGCGGAAGGGAAGCAAAGGTTAAATTTGAGGAAATAGAAAACTGCAGCTGATGTGTTACGATATTTCTTTTTCCACGAGTATAGAAATGGTAACCGATTATTTGCCCGGCCTGGTAGCAGATCCCCAGATCGGCCTTAACTATGATATGAATCTCCATGTGCAGGCCCAGGCATTCCGCAAATACCCGGTAATTATTTTAGAAGATGACAGTTATAAATTAAAAGTTTTTGAATGGGGCATCATTCCCGAATACATGGATACTCCCGAAAAAATCAAAAAAGGAAGGAGCAGTATGTGCAATGCAAGGAGTGAAAAAATCATGGAGGATAAGCGCAGTTACTGGCACCGTATCCGGAAAAAAAGATGTCTTGTGCCGGTAACGGGTTTTTTTGAACACAGGGAAGTGAAGGGTTTCAAAAACAAAGTGCCTTATTATATCCGTTTGAAAGAAAGAAAATTATTTTGCCTTCCCGGGCTTTATCATTATCCCAACAGGGCTGATGTGGAAACCGGCGAAGTTACCGGCACCTTCACGATTATTACAAGAGCTGCGAATTCTGTGATGGCCCAGATCCATAACAGCGGCGACCAGGCACACCGCATGCCCTTGATGCTCCCTAGAGAACTGGAATTAAATTGGCTTGACCCGGCATTAACCGATGAAGCAATGCAAAAGATATTTCAGTTTGAAATGCCTGCTGAAAACCTGGACTATCACCCGGTGTATACGATAAGGACAACTAAAGAAAGACCCGATGGAAAAGAAAGGCTGGATGAATACCATTGGGATAATCTGCCGCCGCTGGGGATTGACAGTGTGGAGCAAACTTTGTTTTAGTTCAGAGTTCAAAGT
>CBDUBK010000441.1:0-2927 GCA_965365375.1 uncultured bacterium
GAACCATTCGAATCCAATAAAACTGAAAAGATAGCGGGTTCGGATAATGCTTTTGGTTTCGATATCGTAGTGGTGAATGAACAGTTTTATGTATTATCCAATGGAAATATTTCTAAGATCAATATGGCTATGAACCGTCTTGACCCGATCTCTATCAGTTATACTTTCCGCCGCAACCTGCAGGATGAATTCAACCAGATCTTCGAAGAGACCTGGGCCAGGGTGCAGGAAAATTTCTACGATGAAAATTTTCATGGCATTGATTGGAATAAAATGAAACAGAAGTACCAGAAATACGCAAGCCATTTTAATAACCGCGGTGATTTAAGAACGGTGCTGAACGATATGCTGGGTGAATTGAATTCATCCCACCAGGGCTTTTTCAGCTTTGGTACGGATGAAGCGGTAAGCCTCCAGAATGTGACCATGGAAACAGGGATTGTATTCGATAACAATGATCCTTATAAAGTGGATTATGTGGTGAAAAGAAGTAATGCTGATAAAAAAGGTATCGGCATCAAAACCGGTGATATGCTGGTAAAAGTGAACGACAGGGCTGTGGACCGCACCATGGACCGCAGTTATTATTTCACGCGTCCTTCCATAGACAGGGAAGTCAAACTGACCTTCGCCCGCAGCGGCGGGCAAACCTATGATGTGAAACTCCATCCGCAGTCAACCCTGTACAATAACCTGTATGACGAGTGGATTGATGTAAACCAGAAAAGGGTAGATGAGAAAAGCAAAAACCGGATTGCTTATGCGCATATGAAAAACATGGGCCAGGGCGAACTGCAAAACTTCCTCATCGACATGACAAAGGAATTGAATAATAAGGATGCCCTGATCCTTGATCTTCGTTACAATACCGGTGGAAATGTACATGATGAAGTAATCAAATTCCTGAGCCAGCGTTCTTACCTGCAATGGAAATACCGCGAGGGCTCTCTTACAAGGCAGGGTAATTTCACTCCGAGTGATAAACCGATCGTTTTATTGATCAATGAACAATCACTGAGTGATGCAGAGATGACTGCCCAGGGGTTCAAACAACTGAAACTTGGAAAGATCATAGGCAATGAAACCTACCGCTGGATCATATTCACCAGCGGATCGGGATTGGTTGACGGTTCTTTTGTAAGGCTGCCGGGATGGGGTTGTTATTCACTGGATGGAAAAGATCTTGAGATCACCGGTGTGGCTCCTGATATTAAGATCATCAACAGTTTTGAAGATAAGGTTAGTGGAAAGGATCCACAGCTGGATAAGGCGATTGAAGAGGTTCTGAAACAGTTGAAATAACAGTTCAAAGTTCAAAGTTGAAAGTTCAAAGTCGTGTATCAGAGAATGGTGATGTGGATTGAAAATGAAATGACTGTTACAGCGATGCTTTAATCCTGGGAGTATAGCCGGGAAGACGGGAAGGCGGTAAGTAGATGTAGCGAAAGTGAATTGTTTTATTGGGTCATGCTTTGAATCTTTAAAATAATTCATTCTCTAATGCAACTACTTACCGCCTTCCCGTCTTCCCGGCTATTTCTTTTACTCAAAAAAAAACCGCAAAGGATGTAAAATCACTTTGCGGTTCAAACAAAACCTCTCTATTCTTTAGTTCACTGACCCTTCCTACGTCAGGGCAGGCTTTGAACTATGAACTTTGAATTTTGAACTGACTAAAAATCCTTCTTCTCTTTCTTAATCTCCTCCAGCATTTCCTTCACTGCTCTTTCCAGCTGGGGATCTTTTCCATTCAAAATGGATTTATAATCATTCACAACTTTGATATCCGGTTCGAGCTGTAAATTTTCCAGCGGTCTTTTTTCCTTGCCGATATAAGCCACCATGGGGATACCAAATACCAGGGTAGGATCGATCTGTGTTTCCCACCATACGGATGTACCCGTTCCCGGAACAGGCATACCGATCAGTTTACCAACTTCCATTGCCTTGTAAGCATATGGGAAGAGGTGCGCATCAGAATAATTGCTCTCACTCATCAGCACTGTAGAAGGATTGGTCCAGCGTGCACGGGGTACAAAAGCCTTGTTGGCCTGCACACTTTGAGGGGCCATCTGCAGGTAACGTTTACCTCCAAGGAAGGTTGCCAAATCATCATGCAGGTTGCCACCACCATTGAAACGGGTATCCACGATCAATGCTTCTTTATCTATCGCCTTGCCCAATACATCCTCAAACACGGTACGGAAACTCGCGTCATTCATACCCTGCACATGCACATAACCAACCTTGCCACCTGAGAGTTCTTCCACTTTTTTGCGGTTGTTATTCACCCAGCGCTGGTAGAGTAAGCCCTGCTCTTCACCCTGTGAAATAGGTTTGGTGGATTCATCCCAGCGTTGTTTGGTTTCAGGATCATAAAGGCTCAACAATAAATTTTTACCAGACTGGCGGTTCAATAAACTGTTCCAGTCCATATCATTGGAAATCGCTTCACCGTTGATCTTTTCAATGATCACACCTTTTTTGATCTTCGTACGGGCATTGGTAAATGGCCCGCCTTCCAGTACTTCCATTACTTTAACGCCATTGCCATCATACATTTCATCATACAATAAACCTAGAGAAGCAGTAGCATCCGTGTTTACCTGGGGCGGTGCATAACGTCCACCAGTATGCGAAGCATTCAGTTCACCAAGCATTTCACTCAGCAGCTCCTGGAAGTCGTAATTATTGTTGATGTGAGGGAGGAATTTTGCATATTCCCTATGATACATTTTCCAGTCAATGCCATGGATCTTGGGATCATAGAATTTTTTGGATACCTGTCTCCATGCATGGTCAAAAATATAAGCCCTTTCCTTATCTGCTTTCAATACCATTTCACCGTTAACGGTAATCGGACTGATACGACCTGATTCGGCATCTACCTTCACCATCTTGCCGTCGCTTACCACGAACAGGCTTTT
>CBDUBK010000442.1:0-2924 GCA_965365375.1 uncultured bacterium
GACTGGTATTTCACCGGTAATTATCCAACTGCCGGTGGTAACCGCGTGGTGAATAAAGCTTTCATGAATTATATGGAAGGCAAGAACCAGAGAGGTTACTGATCCGTCTTTATTCGATAAATTAGTAGCAGGCTTTTGATCCTGGTATTATTTTCTCTTATCCTTCAACAAATTTTCAGATGAAAACACTTCTTCTTGTAAGGCATGCCAAAAGCAGCTGGGATACTCCGGGTATGAAGGATTTTGACCGTCCGCTCAATGAAAGAGGTAAGGCAGATGCACCTGAAATGGCAAAACGTGTGAAGGATAAAGGAATTAATATTGACCTCCTGGTGTCAAGCCCGGCAAAGAGGGCAAAAAAAACTGCGCAGTATTTCGCTGAAGTATTTGGTGAGAAAAAAGCTGAGATCAAACTGGTGGATGAATTATACCTCGCGGCACCGGAAGCATTCATCAAGACCATTCACACACTTGATGACCACAGCAGCAGTGTTGCCATGTTCGCGCACAACCCGGGCATAACGGAATTTGCTTCTTCCTTATCCAATGTACGAGTAGATGACATGCCCACCTGCGCGGTTTTTGCCGTACAGGCGGACGTCAATCACTGGAAAGATTTTATGCAGGCTGATAAAAAATTTCTCTTCTTCGATTATCCCAAGAACCCGATCGGTTGATCAGAGTTTGCGGATGTTAAGCTGGTTATTACCATCAGCCATGTTCACGGACTGTAAAGTTTTACCGGTAACGCGCCATTGTTCACTGATGGCTGCAAAATGCGGATCCTGTGAATTGACCTGGATGCGGATCACATCATTGCGGTTCGCATCGCGGATCATGCTCCATGTGCCAGTAAGTTCAGGTCCGGGACCTTCGGCAGTGAGTGTACCATTTCCAAGAAAAACAAAATTGTAGTTATCATACTGGGCAGTAAGATCCTGGTCGGAGAAAAAATATTCAACCGTCCATTTTCCCTGGGTAATGATTTCTTTTGTGTTGTCGCGGTAATTTTCAACCTGGTCCTTGGTGCAGCTGGTTGTGATTAGGCAGGTAGACAGGAGCAGAAAACTCACAGTAAGTTTTAAGGCTTTCATTGATTTAGGATTTTGGAAAGACCAAAGTAAAAATTGTTTCCCAGAAATCAAAGCCTTTCAGCATCATGTGCCTGCATTGGTTTTTTTCCCGTTTAACCGCGTGCCATTTGATTTACTTACCAGCCATACCCCGCAGAAAATAAAGGCAGCTGCCAGGCCTTTCTGCCAGGTAAAGGATTCTCCCACAAAAATGATGGCGATAGCCACGGCAAATACAGGCTGGGTGTAGATATAAGTGCCTGTAGCACCGGCACCGATATGCTGGATGCCATAGGCATTAAAATAATAAGCCAGGAAGGTCCCGGTGAAGATGATCCCTGCCAGTGCAGCTATATGCTTCCATTGCAAAGATTGCCATTGTATGGCTGAAGTTTCCTGCCAGGCAAAGGGAAGGATCATAAAAAATCCCAGCGTGAAGATCCACCTGATCACATGAAGCGGACCATATTTAAGCATGATGGGCTTTACAAGAATAAAATAAATGGAATAGGAGATGGCATTGATGATGATCAGTAGATCTCCTGTCAAATAATCGGCAGCATTATCAGCGCTTTCTTTCTGGGTGATGAGGAAACTGGCTCCTCCAATGCCAAGGGCAAGGCCCCATGCTTTCGCTAAGGTGAATTTTTCTTTCAGTACCCAGAAGGCAAAGACGGTTACCAGGAGCGGTGTAACCAGCATCAGCAGGGATGCATGAATGGTGGTAGTCATGGTGAGCCCCTTAATAAAAAGCATCTGGTTGATGGCTACACCTGTAAGTGCGCAAAGTATAAACCTGCCCCAGTCTTTTCTTTCAATGGATGCAGCTGTTTTTCCAAAGAGCCAGACCAGCCAGAAAAGCAGCAGGCTGATACCAACACGCAGCAGGTTCAGTCCGAATGGTTTGATGATGGAAGGTGAAACCATCTTCACCAGGCTGAAATTGATGGCGAAGAATATGTTGGTGCAGAGGACGGCGATGTGTGCGCGGGTGGCTGCTTTCATAGTTCAAAGTTCAAAGTTGAAAGTTCAAAGTCAGTGAACTAAAGAATTTGATGGCTTTATTAATCGATAATTGAAGGTCATTCTGAATTTTCTTTGCGGTTCCTTTGCGATACGCCAGCAATAGCTATAGCAAAGACTGGTACTTTGCGAACTTTGCGGTTCCTGTATTTTTTAACCGCAAATAACGCGAAGGAGGCGCAAAGAAGGCGCAAAGAATGATTCATACAGGTTTGAGTTTTTTCAAAAATAGTTCGATGGTTTTACTCAGATGATCTCCTTTTCTCAAATCATATTTCCTAAATGGAAAATGCCTTGCCAGGTCCAGTGCAGGGGCCAGTTTGAATTTATCCTGCGGTAAATAAAAAGCAAGGTTTTCTTCCATGAGATGCTGCGCCAGGTATTCCTGTTCTGTTTGCCCGGGTGTTGGAATCAGCACGGAAGGTTTATTCATCACTGCCAGGTCCATCACGGTGCTGTAACCGCTTCTTGCAATCACAATTGATGCGTTGCGGATCTTTTCTTCCAGATCATTTGCAGCCAGATGATCATAAACTTCAACATGTGCGGGGACTTTCAACGGTGTTCCTCCGCCTGGCAATCCGCGCACCATAATTATTTTTTCTTTCACTGCCTGCAACTGATCCATCATCATGGATTCCAGCAATCCTCTTTGAGGTTCCGGTCCGGAAAGCATGATCAATATATGATGCACTCCCTGCCCGGATCCTTCAGAAAATCTTGATAAGGGTCCCAGGTACCTGGCAGGAATGGAAGGCATCGGGTTAGGATGTGATAAAACACCTGCAAGGCCTTTCTCTTTTTCAAGATCCGGTATCCAGCATTCTG
>CBDUBK010000443.1:0-2912 GCA_965365375.1 uncultured bacterium
TGCTTCTCGCATTGGGACCACTGTCGATCATGATATCGATCTTGTAGTCTTCCATCGCTGAATAAAGATATTCTTCCACTACCGTGCTGAGCCGGTGGATCTCATCAATAAATAGTACATCATTGGTCTCCAAACCGGTAAGCAATCCTGCCAGGTCCCCTGGTTTTTCGATCACCGGACCTGAAGTTTCCCTGATGTTTACGCCCAGTTCATTTGCTACGATCCTTGATAACGTGGTTTTCCCCAGCCCCGGGGGACCATGAAATAACACATGGTCCAATGCCTCACCCCTGATCTTGGCTGCTTTGATAAAGATCACCAGGTTTTCGATCACCTGAGGCTGACCTGAAAAATCACTGATCTCTTTGGGACGGATTCCATTCTCGAACTCCTTATCAGCAGCCGTGAGATTTTCAGATCCTGTTTGTAGATTGGGATTGGACATTAAGCTTGTTGTCTGTTGCTGTAAAACTAACCATTTTAGCAATGTAATGAAGAACATGGAAACAAGCAACGGAAACAATTGAAATCATGTCAGGCAGAAATAATCTTTAAATTGTAAACAACTGCGCACGATGAGAAAAGTTTACCTGTTATTACTGGCCCTGATACCCGTATTGCACTGGTCCTGCAATGATGCATGCAGTAAAAAAATTGACTGCCCGGCTTTCACAGATACAGAGTTGCCGGAATGGCTACCCTATACAGATAACGAACAGCTGATCTTCCGGAACCAGCAGAATGAACAGAAAGTTTTTAACCTGAAGAATACATATAATACTGCTCCTTACCAGGAAACAGGTTTTTCTTCCCCATTATTTTGTATAGCCGAAAAATGGTTCCAGTCCCTGGAAACAGATGGAAGCGGCCGCAGCCTTTTCGCTGCCGAATTACAGGTAAGAAGTACCAATAACAGCCAGGAAAAATTTGCTTCACTGAATATTCTTTCAAATAGCATCCAGCTCGCAGAGCCCACGCCGGGTGGCTTTGGTTCGGTCAGGATCGGGCAACAAATTACCACGAGGCAGGATCATCCATCACTGTTGATCGGAAACAGGAGTTTCACCAATATTATTTCCGCCATGCGTGATACCAGCCAGGAAAACAGGCCGGGCATTTTCAAAATTTATTATGGCAAAAGCCAGGGCATCGTTGCCTTTATGGAATATCCTTCCTTAAATACCTGGGTAAAACAATAAGCATGGATTTTCCACTGGTATTTCAAATTGGTTCCGCAACTATTACTGCACATGCGGTACTGGAGGCCCTGGCATTTTTTATTGGCTTCCGGTATTTTTTATACCTCCGCAAGCGGCAGGGTGACCATTACAATACTTCCTCCAGGATCTGGGTGATCATTGGTGCCATCTTCGGTGCATTGATTGGCTCTAGACTTTTGGGTTCACTGGAAAGACCCGCTGAATTGGGAATGACCGATAACATACTCATGTATGTTTACAGTAATAAAACCGTAGTGGGAGGTTTCCTGGGAGGTTTGTTCGGAGTAGAACTGGTAAAAAAGATCATGGGTGAAAAACAGGCCTCGGGTGACTTGTTTGTTTTTCCAATGATACTGGCCCTCATCATTGGCCGTATCGGATGTTTTTCCATGGGTGTGTTTGAAGAAACCTATGGCATCCCTTCCAACCTTCCCTGGGCTATGAACCTTGGTGACGGGATTCCAAGGCACCCGGTAACGCTTTATGAGATCGTATTCCTGGGGAGCCTGTGGATTGTACTGAACGAGGTAAATAAAAAATCTTCGCTTGAACAGGGAGGACTGTTCAAGCTATTCATGATTTCATACCTGGCTTTCCGGTTCCTGCTTGATTTTATCAAGCCTCACTACCCGGTACTACTGGGATTGTCAACCATACAACTGGCCTGTTTCGGCGGATTATTATATTACCTGCCATTTATCATTCAACCTATAAAACGAAAGGTCTATGCCTGAACGTCCGTATACCTATTATGATTTTACGATCAGCCTTTGTTCGCAATGCCTGAGGCGCATAGATGCCAAGATCGTTTTCCAGGATGAAAAGGTCTTCATGTATAAAACCTGCCCGGAACATGGATTCCAGAAAGTGCTGATTGCTTCGGATATAGAATACTATAAGAACATCCGCAATTACAACAAAGCTTCCGAGATACCCCTTCGCTTCAATACTAAAACCCATTATGGCTGTCCTTATGACTGCGGTATCTGCGTGGACCACGAGCAGCATGGTTGTTTAACAATCGTGGAGATCACCGACCGTTGCAATCTTTCCTGTCCTACCTGTTATGCCATGAGCTCACCGCATTATGGAAGGCACCGCACGGTAGAAGAAGTGGAGAAAATGCTGGATGTTATTGTAGCCAATGAAGGAGAGCCCGACGTGGTGCAGATCAGCGGAGGTGAACCAACAATCCATCCCGATTTTTTCACGATACTCGATATCGCCAAACAAAAACCTATCAAGCACCTGATGGTCAACACCAATGGTATCAGGATCGCGAAGGATTTTGAATTTGCAAAAAGACTGGCGTCTTACATGCCTGATTTCGAGATCTATTTACAGTTTGATTCCTTCAAACCGCAAGCTCTTGAAACTTTAAGGGGACAGGATCTTACCGCCATAAGAATGAAGGCACTCGAACATCTCAACAAGTTGAACCTATCCACAACTCTTGTTGTGACCCTTCAAAAAGGTGTGAATGATGATGAAACGGGGAAGATCATTGAATATGCTTTGAAACAGCCCTGCGTGAGAGGTGTTACATTTCAGCCAACACAGGTAGCGGGGCGAACAGAAAATTTTGATCCTGCAAAAGACCGCCTAACGCTGACCGATGTGCGTAAATTAATTCTCGACCAGACAAATATCTTCCAGCCCAATGACCTGGTACCTGTGCCCTGTAACCCGGAT
>CBDUBK010000444.1:0-2910 GCA_965365375.1 uncultured bacterium
CACGCAGGGAAACTTAAAATGAAATGCCTAATTACTGGCTCAAAAACCTGAAGCGCAGGATCGCGGACCAGCAACTTACCTTTTTTAAAAATCCTTACCCGCAACTGGAAGGCGTGAGCAAGGAAAAGATCCGGTACAAAAGAGCGGATGGTGTGGACCTGACCGGAGATCTTTACCTGCCTAAAGGCTATGATGCCAAACGTGATGGCCCATTGCCGGTATTGATCTGGGCTTACCCGGCAGAATACAATTCGGCCGCCGATGCCGCACAGGTCAGGGGTAGTGAACATAAATTCACCCTGCTCAGCTGGGGATCTCCTGTGTATTATGTAACGCAGGGTTATGCGGTATTGAACAATGCGGAAATGCCGATCGTAGCCGCGGCAAAAGACAGTTCGAAAAATGAAGTAAAGCCCAATGATAATTTTATTGAGCAGCTAAAAATGAACGCGGAAGCTGCCATTAACCAGCTGGCAGGAATGGGTGTAGGGGACAGGAACAGGGTTGCAGTAGGCGGACATAGTTATGGCGCATTCATGACAGCTAACCTGCTTGCGCACACCAATCTTTTCAAAGCAGGACTGGCACGCAGCGGGGCTTACAACCGAACGCTGACACCATTTGGATTTCAGAACGAGGACCGCACTTACTGGCAGGCGCCTGAACTCTATAATGCCATGAGTCCTTTCAGTCATGCTGACAAGATCAAAACGCCTCTCCTGTTAATCCATGGAGAACTGGATAATAATACAGGCACTTACCCGATTCAGAGTGAAAGAATGTTCAATGCCATCAAGGGTCATGGTGGCATCGTGAAATATATCAGCCTTCCGTATGAAAGTCATGGTTATGCGGGCAGGGAAAATATCCTGCATACGCTGGCCGAACAATTCAACTGGCTGGAGAAGTATGTGAAAGGGGAGAAAGAGAAAGAGAAACAGAAAGAGAAAGAGACAAAGCCATTTTAGTTTTTTACCGCCAAGAAAAAAAGAGGCAAAAGGAAATGCGAAGGTTTGATTTAACTTAACATTTTTTCTGTCCCTTCCCAGCGCCAGCCATAGCTTTAGCGAAGGCTGGTTCCCTTGGCGGTTTAATAAGCTCTCGCAAACAATACTCTTTCCTTAGAAGGCTTACCCGTTAAAATACATGCACCATCTTCCTGCTCATTATTTAAAGGAATACAACGGATGGTGGCTTTGGTTTTTTCCTTGATGGCTTCTTCTGTTTCTGCTGTGCCATCCCAGTGGGCTGAAATAAATCCGCCTTTTTCATCCAGCAGCTTTACAAACTCATCCCAGCTGTCGGCCTTCGTGGTATGTGATTGCCTGAAAGAATTCGCACGGTCAAATAAATTCTGCTGGATCTCTTCCAGCAGGTTTTTGATATGATCTGCAATTCCGTCAAGGGAGATATTCTGTTTTTCCTTGGTATCCCTTCTTGCCACTTCCACTAAATTATTGGCCAGGTCACGGGCACCAAGTGCAAGTCTTACAGGCACACCTTTCAATTCATATTCCGCGAATTTCCATCCCGGCCTGTTGTTATCATTATCATCATACTTCACACTGATGCCAAGTGCTTTGAGTGATTGCATGATCTCTTTTGCTTTGGCACCTACCTGCTCTTTTTGTTCATCACCTTTGTAAATGGGAACGATCACCACCTGCAATGGTGCAATACGCGGAGGCATCACCAGGCCATCATCATCACTGTGAGCCATTACGAGGGCACCGATGAGCCTTGTACTAACACCCCAGCTGGTAGCCCATACATATTCCTGCTTATTTTCCTTACTCAAAAATTTGACATCAAAAGCTTTCGCGAAATTCTGTCCCAGGAAATGGGAAGTCCCTGCCTGCAAGGCCTTGCCATCCTGCATCAGTGCTTCGATGCAGTAAGTATTCTCGGCACCGGCGAATCTTTCTCCTGGAGTTTTCACTCCCCTTACCACGGGCAATGCCATATATTTTTCCGCGAACTCTGCATAGACCTCCAGCATTCTTTCCGTTTCTTCCACCGCTTCCTCGGCTGTTGAATGCGCGGTATGCCCTTCCTGCCATAAAAATTCAGCAGTGCGCAGGAATAGTCTTGTACGCATTTCCCAACGCACTACATTGGCCCACTGATTCACGAGAATGGGAAGGTCACGGTAACTCTGGATCCAGTCTTTGTACGTATTCCAGATGATGGCCTCACTGGTTGGACGAACTACAAGTTCCTCCTCGAGTTTGGCCTCGGGATCTACGATGAGCTTTCCTTTATTGTTGGGATCTGTTTTCAGACGGTAATGAGTCACCACGGCGCATTCCTTGGCAAAACCTTCCGCGTTTTTTTCTTCGGCCTCAAACAAACTTTTTGGAACGAACAAAGGGAAATAGGCATTCTGGTGACCGGTGTCCTTGAACATTTTGTCCAATACATCACGCATGTTCTCCCACAGCGCATAACCATAAGGTTTGATCACCATGCAACCCCTGACAGCTGAATAATCCGCCAGCCCCCCTTTGATCACTAAATCGTTATACCATTGTGAATAATCCTGTTCCCTTGCGGTGATCTCTTTTCCCATGTTGATTTTAAGATTTGCTGAAAGGCTTTCCTGGCAAGCATCCCGGAAGAAATGAAATATTTTCCAGGCTTTTATTATCAGGTATTATCACCTTTACAATTATATTTTACTTAACAGCAAAATGTTGAAATTTACTGTGAGATGGCAAAAGTAGCATTAACCTCTAAATTATCTGCCATGAAATCAACGTTACCTATCCTCGCCTCACTTCTCATTCTTTCCAGTTGTACAACAGCATACAGATCCGGTCAAACTCCAGACGATGTTTATTATTCTCCCGAACGTCCAAGGGAAGAATATGTAAGAGTGGATAAAGACCGTGAAGACCGCTATTATGACAG
>CBDUBK010000445.1:0-2895 GCA_965365375.1 uncultured bacterium
TTCCGGTCTACCAGCACACTACCTCTGGTATAAGCAATGCCGAAGATGGGTATTTTAGTCATTTCCTTTTTAGCAATCGTTTTATTGGTTCCCGGGATGCCCGGACTTGAAAGCGGAACATCCATAAAGGAATTGTGGTTGCATACCACTACATAGTTTTCACCTTTTTTGAAATGGTTCCTTCCCGTGATGATGCGGCGTACACCGGTAAATACGAAAAAAAATGTCATCCATGCACGGAAGATGTAAAATACCGTGATGGTTTTTTTGGGTTCTTTCATCAGACCGGTGAGCCAGATGGGTATGACAACTATCAATAGCGAGCCTGCAAAAACTATGGCTGCCCATAATGCAAATATTCTTCCAGCGATTTCCCTGATCAGTTTCATGCGATGTCTTTAAAAATAGTTTGAACCAGCACCGGCCACTCTTGTTTCAGTACACTGTAATAAATGGAAGTACGCCGCCGGTTATTCCACATGGTCATATGACTCCGAAGAATGCCTTCTTCAACTGCACCGATCTTTTCCAGTCCCCTTCTTGCCCTGTTGTTTAGTACGTCTGTCTTGAATTCCACTCTTTCAAACCGTAAAATGTCAAAAGCATAGCGCATCATTACAAATTTCGCATGCTTGTTAATGGCACTGCTCCTGTAATCTTTTCCCAGCCAGCTCCACCCGATCTCAAGCCGCAGGTCATGCATGGAAATATTACCCATACTCATGCTCCCAGCTATGGCACCTGTTGATTTATCAATGATCGTGAACGGTCTTCTTGTATTGGCTGCCTTGTCTGATGCTGCCATTTCCATCCAGGTTTTTAACTGAACAGGATCGGCCAGGTTGAGTGTAAAATAATCCCATGTGCCGGGATCATTTGCAAGCACGAGAAAAGCGTCATAGTCTTCCGGTGAAATAGGCCTGAGTAAAACCCTTGGTGTTTCCAGTGATAAATTCAGAGGTATCATTCAATTTTTTTTATAATGTCCAGTCAATTGGATCAAGACCCTGTTTGACCAGGTACTGGTTCGTTTTGGAAAAATGTTTATTGCCTAAAAAACCATTGTGGGCCGACAGAGGGGAGGGGTGTGCAGATTTCAGCACATGGTGTTTCTTCAGGTCGATCAGTTCCATTTTTTCCTGCGCGAATTTTCCCCATAAAAGAAAAACCACTTTCGATCTCAATTCGGAAATTTTAGTAATCACCGCATTCGTGAAAATATGCCAGCCAATTTTTGCATGGCTCATGGGTTCACCTGCCCTTACAGTTAAGGAAGCATTAAGCAGCAGCACACCCTGCCTAGCCCAGCTTGTAAGATCTCCATGTTTTGGAATCATAGTCCCGGTATCGTCCTGCAGTTCTTTGAAAATATTTACAAGGGAAGGAGGTATGGGGATACCCTGGGGAACTGAAAAACTGAGGCCCATGGCCTGCCCGGGACCATGATAAGGATCCTGTCCCAGTATCACCACCTTGACCTTTTCAAAAGGTGTATTATTAAATGCATTGAAGATCTGCGGACCGGGAGGGTAGATAGCCTTACCCAGTTTTCTTTCTGTTTTAATATGATCGGCCAGCTGTTTGAAGTAGGGTTTCCGGAATTCCTGTTCCAGCACCTGCTTCCATGATTCTTCTATCCTGACCATCATCCTTTTTGGGGATGAAGTTATTGATAAAACATTTGCAGCCGGGCCGGCTGATCAGACTTTAGGCATTTCGTTTTCTACAATGCTTTTGACCAGGTCATGTTTATTGGAGCGGATATGCTGGGGGGAAGATTCGGGAATTTTCCATTCACCATTGATCCTGGCCACACGAACGGAAGTGCGCTCACCTTTTTCATCGAACATGATATAATAGGTTATATCATCAAGTATCGTGGTCCGGTAAAAGGCATATTCTATCCCGTTGAAGTTCTTTTTGAAGGATTCCGCCATTTAAGGGTGTGTTTTAAAAAAAAGCAAAACTAATTGAATGAGCATGGCAGGGCGTGACAAGAAATCTTTCTAATGAGATTCTAATTTAGAGGTTATATGCAATGAGTGTGCCGCAGGCGAAGGCTATAGGCTATTGGCTTTTCTCTGCTTTTTACTACATTAGCAGCAAACTAACGCTTGATCAGGGTAAACGATAAATGGCTCAGGATTTTTCTTTTCCTTCTGCCTGCTTCTCTTTTTCTCTACGACATTATCATGTCCGGCAACCCGAATAAAAATGCCAATCTCATTTATATTCTTACCGTACTGGCCGTATGCGAAACCAGCCGACTGCTGGTCTACCGTTCACGTACCTGGTTTCAGCAGCCTTATAAAAAGTTCAAAAGAATTGCGACACTTCTTCCTTTGGGTTTTGTAGTTACGGGACTCATTTTCGTAGTGAGCAAAGGGCTTAGGAATTTTCTTGCTTATGGACAGCATGGCATGCAGGTGCAGGAAGGTTTTGCCATTCATGTGAATGAAAAACAGGTTGAACTGGGACTTGTGGGTGCATCATTTTTATATGGCATCCTTGTTTTTATGATATTATTCCTGGTTTATGAACAGGTATATCATTTCGCCCGGCTGCGCCATATGGAAAAGGAAGGCGAGAAACTGGAAAAAGCCAGGCTGCAGGCAGAGCTGCAGCAATTGAAAGGTATTGTGAACCCGCATTTTCTTTTCAATAACCTGAACTCACTTTCTTCTTTGATATCCGAAGACCCGCAGCGTGCGGATGATTTTTTGAATGAACTGACCCGTGTGTTCCGTTACATGCTACGCAATAATGAAATGGAACTGACAAGCCTTGCACAGGAACTGGAGTTCATCCATTCCTATTTTCACCTGCTCCAGACCCGTTATGGAAAGGGCATCCAGATGCAGATAAGGATTGACGAAGCCTGCCATAATGCATTGC
>CBDUBK010000446.1:0-2886 GCA_965365375.1 uncultured bacterium
GAAAGGTTAGGCGCGAAATCATCTATGTTCATCCCGCGGCTCAGGTAATATTCCACATAGGTAAAACCATTAGCCAGTGTGAATGCAAGTTGTGTTATGGGATTTGCTCCCGCTTCAGCAATATGATAACCTGAGATAGATACACTGTAGAAATTACGCACCTTGTGGTTGATGAAATATTCCTGTACATCACCCATCAGTTTCAGGGCAAATTCTGTAGAGAAGATACAGGTGTTCTGTGCCTGGTCTTCTTTCAGGATATCCGCCTGCACCGTTCCCCTAACCTGCTGCAGTGCTTTAGCCTTCAGTTGTTCGTAAACTTCTTTTGGTAAAACTTCTTCGCCGCTCAATCCCAGTAACTGCAATCCCAGCCCGTTATTTCCTTTGGGCAAACGTTCCGGGGATGAAGGATTGAAATATGCAGGTATGCTGGTGTTTTTGAATTTTTCGTTCTGGATCTTTTTCACTTCTTCCCACAATCCATGTTCAGTAATGTATTTCTCACACTGCTGGTCTATGGCCGCATTCATGAAAAATGCCAGCAGCATGGGCGCGGGCCCGTTGATGGTCATGGATACGGAAGTTTTGGGATCACAAAGATCAAAACCACTGTACAGCTTTTTGGCATCATCCACCGTTGCAATACTTACCCCACTGTTTCCGATCTTACCATAAATATCAGGACGGTAATCAGGGTCTTCACCATAGAGTGTTACCGAATCAAAAGCTGTTGAAAGCCGGATGGCCGGCTGGTCCAGGGAAACATAATGGAATCTTTTATTGGTCCTTTCAGGTCCGCCTTCACCGGCAAACATCCTGGTAGGATCTTCTTCTGCACGTTTCAATGGAAACACACCTGCGGTAAATGGAAACTTGCCGGGAAAATTTTCCTGCACGCGCCATCTCAGTATATCACCCCAGTCCTTGAATCTCGGAACCGCGATCTTAGGCAGGGATGTTCCTGAAAGTGATTTAGTATACAATGGTTGTTTTATGATCTTTCCTCTTACATCATACTCAAAAAATTCTTTCTGGTACCGGCTGCTTGTTTCTTCCCATTCGTTGATCAGTTTTTTGCAGAGAGGATAGAGCTGGTTATCAAAAAAGGCGATCTGTTCTTCCACCACCCTTAAAGCTTCATCATTTTTTGTTTTGCGGATGATGGCCCTTGCACCCTGCAACTGGTACAGTTTGGATGCAATGGAAGCCTGTTCTTCAGCAATGCGGTTGTAATTGCGCACTTCATCCGATATCTCTGAAAGATATCTTACCCTTTTAGGTGGTATGATCTGCGATTTGGTGCTGGTATCACTGGTATGCGCATGCAGTTCGATCTGGCCAAACCGGGTACTCGTCTTTTTTTCGATTGCGACTATAATCTTTTCAAATAGTTCATTCACACCGCCATCGTTGAACTGCGCCGCGATGGTGCCTATGACAGGAATCTCATCGTCCTTTGCTGTCCACAGCTGGTGGTTCCTTTTATATTGCTTGCGTACATCATGCAAGGCATCCAGTGCGCCGGCTTTGTCAAATTTGTTGATGGCTACCACATCGGCATAATCCAGCATGTTGATCTTTTCCAGCTGGGATGCTGCGCCGTACTCCGGTGTCATTACATACAGGCTCACATCACAATAATCAAGGATGGAGGCATCACTTTGTCCCACACCTGCGCTTTCCAGGATGATGAGGTCAAAGCCGGATGACCTGCAGATATCAATCGCCTCCTGCACATGTTCGCTGAGTGCACGGTCGCTTTCCCTTGTAGCAAGCGAACGCATATATGCCCTGGGAGATGAAATCGAATTCATGCGGATGCGGTCACCCAGCAGGGCGCCGCCTGTTTTTTTCTTGGACGGATCAACAGAAATGACAGCTATGGTCTTTTCTGAAAATGCATTCAGGTACCTGCGTACGATTTCATCCGTTACGGAGGATTTGCCAGCACCACCAGTACCTGTAATTCCCAGTACCGGGGCTTTTACTGAAGCTTCTTTGAGAGCTGCCAGGGGAACCCCGTTCTCAGCATTGGTAATCTGCCTGGCAATGGATCTTACATCTTTAAGTTCACCTATGGTCATTGGATTCTGGTAGGATCCATTTCCATTCAGGTTGAAATCACACTGGCGGATCACATCTTCGATCATCCCTTCCAGTCCCATCTTCCTGCCATCATCGGGAGAATAAATGCGGGTGATTCCATAATCCTGCAGTTCCTTTATCTCCTGCGGGAGGATGGTGCCGCCGCCGCCGCCAAATATTTTGATATGACCACAGCCGTTTTCTTCCAGCAGGTCCTTCATGTATTTAAAAAATTCTACGTGCCCTCCCTGGTAGGAAGTGATGGCGATTCCCTGCGCGTCTTCTTCAATGGCACATTCTACAATCTCGGCAACGCTGCGGTTATGTCCAAGGTGAATGATCTCTGCACCCTTGCTCTGGAGTATGCGGCGCATGATATTGATAGCCGCATCGTGGCCGTCAAACAGGGAAGCGGCAGTTACAATACGGATCTTATTGTTAGGTTGATAACTCATATGAATAGCAATCGCGCAAATTTAGATAAAAAGCATTCAGCCTGTCAGGACCCTGGGGCTCATGAAAATCAAGGGAAATGACCTAAACCAGTGGGTTCTTCCACTGTTTTTCCTCCTGTACCCTGTGGCAAAGGTCTATTTTGACCTTGTATTTATTGCGCAGGTGGCGGGCCAGGGCATCTGCCGCATAAACACTGCGGTGCTGGCCGCCGGTGCAGCCAAAGTTTACAGCCAGGTTACTGAACCCTCTTTTGATATATTCTTCCACGCTGATGTCCACGATATCAAAAACACTGTTGAGGAAGTCCTGCATCTTCGTTTGCCTTTCCAGGTATTCCACAACTGC
>CBDUBK010000447.1:0-2870 GCA_965365375.1 uncultured bacterium
AGGCCCAGAGACCTGCAGTAATGGGTTGATCGGGATTTACTTCCCTGGCCCAACGGAAAACATTTTTCAATAAAGGCAAAGAAGAATCTCTTTTACCGCTGTTACCGGGTTCATTATACAGATCCCAGAGTAAAATGCGTTTGTCTTTAGAAAAATGGCGCAATACATCTTTCACATATACTCCCAGTTGAGGAAATAAAGTGCTGTCATTTGATGCAGGCTGACCGGGGTCCTGCACCCATCCTGAATTGTGGATGCCAGGT
Source organism: uncultured bacterium (assembly GCA_965365375.1). GTDB lineage: Bacteria > Bacteroidota > Bacteroidia > Chitinophagales > Chitinophagaceae > Flavisolibacter. Next base: position 264 of record CBDUBK010000447.1, read on the forward strand.
AATGGTGCTGGTTGTTTGCCCGGGTATGCAACTTTGTTCCAGCAATCATCAAAAAAAACAAAAATGGTCTTGATGCCATGTTTATCTGCAATACCAAGGTACTGGTCCATTCTTTTTTTGAACCCGGCGTTATCCTGTTTCCATGCTACACTGTGCAGGTAAACACGCATGGTATTGAATCCGATATCCTGTGCCCAACCCAGTTCACGGTCAATGGTAACCGGATCAAAACTTTCAGCCTGCCACATTTCAAGCTGGTTGATGGCAGTGCTGGGAAGAAAATTTGCTCCTGTCATCCATTTATGCTCATTGTACCAGGCATTTGCTTTTTCAATGGACCATACCTGGCCTGCCTGCTGCGTTGCTGCCTGTGCAGCTTTCTGATCTTTCTTTTGCGCCTGCAGTGAAGTAGTGAAAAGGAACAGGAAAAGAAAAATATAATTGGTTCGCATGTCTGATTGATTGAAGATTAAATTGATTGTATTGAACTGGAGATTTAAAAATTCTGCAGCTGCTTAAGCCACTAAATTCCGCATATATTTTCAGGATGAAGGAATTTTAATCCTGTCCCCGGTCTTTACCGGCACGCCGAAATTGGGTGTTCCATCAGCATTCCAGGTAAATTTCTGCGCCCGGGGTGAACGGTGCCGCCCGCAACCCTGTCCTTCTTTTGAATTGGCATGATACAAAATCCAGTTTTCTTTTCCATCGGGTGAAGTAAAAAATGAATTATGACCGGGAGCGAACACTCCATTCTCAACTGATCTTTGAAAAACCGGTTCCGGGTGTTTTTTCCAGGATGCAGAATCCAGCAGGTTCGTTCCATTCACTGCAGCCAGCATACCTAAGGAATACTGTTCCGTCCAGCAGCCGCTTGCAGAATAAATAATAAAAAGTTGATTGCCGTTCTTCAAAAACTGGGGGCCTTCATTCACTGCGACATGAGGAGGATTATCCGGATCATTCAAAGTACCATGGCGCTCCCAGTCAAGTACAGGACTTGATATGCGCACTCGTTTTCCTTCCAGTGTAAACGGATCCTTCATTTTGGAAATATAAATATCCTGCTGCCCGTTGGTATCCCCTTCCCATCCTGACCAGACCATGTATAACACACCGTCATGCTCAAATACAGAACCATCAATGGCCCATTTATCAGAAGGGTCATTTAATTTTCCTTTGAAGACCCATTCACCTTTCATGGGATCTTTTGATTTGTTCTCCATTACATACAACCGGTGATTTTCATTCCTGCCATCATCTGCGGCAAAATACATGTACCAGGCATTGTTGATGTAATGGATCTCAGGCGCCCATAATTGTTTTGAATAAGCCGTTGAATCGGGCGGATCAAAAACGAGCCGGCTCTTTGCCTGGGGGAGCTTTGATATATTTTTTGTTTTCCAGATCACGAGCCTGTTACCAAGTGTATGCGTATAATAATAATGTCCGTCCTTGTAAATACTCCAGGGATCCGCTCCGGACTGCAGCAAAGGATTCGTGAAACTGGCATTACGCTGGGAAGTGCATGAAAAACTCATGCTGACCATACATACCCATAATAATTGTTTACTGATTTTTTTCATTGCTTATTCACCGGCGGGTTTCTGAATGGCTGCACCTACACTTACAGGTGTACCAAAATTAGGCGTGCCGTCTCCATTCCAGGTAAACTTCTGTATCCTCGGGCTCCTGAAATTACCGCATCCCTGTCCAGCCGAAGGATTGGCATGGTATAAGATCCAGTCTTCAGTACCATCAGCTGATTTGAAAAATGAATTATGTCCCGGCCCAAAAACATTACCTCCCGGTTTTTTAGAAAATACAGGGCTTGTTGATTTGGTCCAGTCTGCAGGATCCAAAGGATCACCACTATCTGAAAGGGTCAACATTCCCAATGCATAATCATCGGTCCAGCAACCACTGGCTGAATAAACCAGGAATACTTTACCAGTAGGGCCTTTAAGTATCTGCGGTGCTTCATTCACAGCAGGCGGGGATCCCACCATTTCCCAGGCAAACTGCGGTGCAGAGATCTGTACCCTCGCTGTTGACAAGGTCCATGGGTTTGACATCTCAGCAATATATAGCCGTTGTGTATTATCAGTGCTGGATATTTGTCCGCTCCAAAGGAAATATTGTTTGTTGTTATGTGATAAAACCGTTCCGTCAATCGCGAAAAAATCAGCTGCAGGATCACCGATCTTACCTTTATCTGTCCATGTACCGGTCATAGGATCTGCATTACCATTTTCCAAAACAAATGTCCTCTGTGTTGCAAGGTCTGGAGTGCTTCCTGCTGTATAATAGAGATACCATTTATTATTAAGGAAATGCAGCTCAGGCGCCCAGATATTATGTGCATTCGCTCCTGAACCAGGGGCTGTCCAAACATTAACAGGTGTTACATTATTAAGAGAAGTAACATGGGTTGTTTTCCAGAGCGAGATCCTGTTGCCAAGGGTATGAGTGTAATAATAATTATTGTCTTTTTTAATAATCCATGGATCAGGGCCGGTTGGTAAAAGCGGGTTTGTGAAAGTGGTTACAGGTGGTGGCGGTGGCGGATTTCCATTACCTTTTTTATCACAAGCCACCAGGCCGGAA
>CBDUBK010000448.1:0-2870 GCA_965365375.1 uncultured bacterium
AAGTTTGATAAGCTTTTTACATGATGAAGGAGAAATTGAAACTTCAATCAAAGACCTATTATATAGCTCTTATGAAGAAATTTCCAAAATGTTATACGTTATGATCAAAAATCTATCAAAGGACTAACAAGGTTGTTCGCTCTCTTTCTCTTTCTCTTTCTCTTTCTCTTTCTCTTTCTGTTCTCCTTCTCACTTCCTCACTTTCTTCTTCGGCTTTCCGTACTTTTTCTTCATCTTATCCTTATAAGATTCTTTGCCGGGTACTTTACTGTTCTTTGCTGATTTTTTGTGAAAGGCCGGTCCTCTTTCCTCGGCCTTAGGCTTGCGGACCTGGACCTCCTTCATATAAACTTTTGGCTGCTCATCCTCTGTAAGCCGGTCACTGATCTCGAGTGATGGTGGTAATGGACTCACCGGGACCTTTATATTCATCAATCCTTCGATGGATTCCATCAGGGGCTTGTCCGAAGGGGTCATGAAGCTGATGGAAATTCCTTTCTTATCTGCACGGCCGGTTCGGCCGATACGGTGAATGTATTGTTCTGGTATTGCCGGTAAATCAAAATTGATGACGTGTGTCACTTCTGAAATATCAATGCCGCGGGCTACAATATCTGTTGCGATGAGGACACGGTATTCGCCTGACTGGAATTTATTGACTGTATTGAAACGGTAATTCTGCTCCTTGTTGGAATGAATCACTCCAACAGACCCGGGAAAACCTGGTTCCATTGCCTCGTAAAGTTCATCTGCCAGCTTTTTGGTTGATACAAATACAAGTACTTTCAAAAGGCTTTTGTCCTCTTCAAGCAAAAGCCTGAGCAGGTTGAGCTTCGTATAAAAATTAGGGACTTCATAAAGCGTCTGCAAAATATTTTCAACCGGTGTTCCTGCAGGTGCTGCTTCTATCTTTACGGGGTTGTTGAAAAACTCGCGGATCAAAACTTCTACTTCATCTGTTAATGTCGCGGAGAAAACAAAATTCTGCCGCTTCTGGGTGAGCAGGTCCAGGATATTGACCAGCTGGGAACGGAAACCAAGGTTCAGCATTTCATCCACTTCATCTATTACCAGTTTTTTGATTGCCTTTGCTTTGAAGGCACCGGTAACAGCCAGGTCATAAAGACGGCCTGGTGTGGCTACCAGCACATCACATCCTTTCTGTGTTTCTGTTCTCTGGGTATTGATGTTTGTTCCTCCGTAAACCCCAATAACATCCAGGCTCTGATAGGCCGATAAAGTTTTAATGGTTTCCACAACCTGTACCACCAATTCCCTGGTAGGGACCAATATGAGTATGAGGGGTTCTTTATCTTTCGAATACTTCCACTGGTTGAGCAAGGGCAACAGGTAGGCCAGGGTTTTACCTGTTCCGGTCTGGGCAATGCCACATATATCCTTACCACTCATGGCTACGGAAAAAACCTTTTCCTGGATAGTGGTAGGCTTGTCATAACCCAAATCTTCCAGGGCATTCAGCAAAGTATTTTTGAGATTCAGATCCGTAAACTTTCCCATATGATCAAAAGTAAACTATTCAGGCCCGCGGCTGGAAATTTACCTCCTTCAAAAACGAACAGGAACCGGGGGGATTACCGGGCAAATTATTTGCTGCATATACCATATGGGCTTGTTAAACTCATTTTATTCCGGAACCAGCAACCTGGTCTCTCCCCTGAAAAGATCAGACTACCCGCCTGAATTTTCAGGTGCGAGCAGGCTTACCTTTTATGCTTCCCAGTTTAATTCTGTTGAGGTCAATGCCACATTTTACGCGCTGCCCAAGATGGCAACGATAGAAAAATGGGGCCTTAGTGTGCCTGATCATTTCCGGTTTACATTCAAAGTGCCCAAAGGTGTCACTCATTCCAAGGATTTACAGTTCAGTTTCGAGGAACTGGAATTGTTTATCGAAACGGTGACCATGGTCGGAGAAAAAAAAGGTTGTCTCCTGGTGCAGTTGCCTCCGAAGGTGAGCCGGGATAAAGAAGAAGAACTAACCGGGATTATGGAATGCCTCCGTGAAAATGCAACAGGATGGAAGATCGCTGTTGAATTCCGGCATCCTTCCTGGTATACTGCAGGCGTTTACCGTTTGTTGCAGGGTTATGGTATTGGTATGGTGGAACATGACAGGCCACCGGCAGCAACATCCAAAATAAATCCATGGCTGGATTTTGTTTATTTGAGATTTCATGGTCCCGGAGAGAGGTACAATGGAAGTTATGATGATGCCATACTTGAATCTTATGCACAACGTATTGTAAACCTCATTAGAGAGGGCAAGGAAGTATATGCTTATTTCAATAATACCATGGGAGATGCGTACAATAACCTGCAAACATTGAACAGGTTGGTAAGTACAATTATTAAATAGTTTAGAGAATAAGCGATTTATAATTGTCAACCAGATTAAAATTCCTGGCTGATGAATTAACCGCAAAGAACGCGAAGGACCAGCCTTCGCTAAAGCTTGCGCTTCCGCTAAAGCTTGTGCCTCCGCTAAAGCTTCGGCGACACGCGGTCGGCTGACAAGGAGCGCAAAGAAAACGCAAAGAAAGCTCGACCTACCTTTGCGTTTTCTTTGCGTTTTACCGGCTAATATCTTAGGAAGAGTTAGCCCTTTGCGTTCTTTGCGTTTAAAAAAAGTTTTTCAATCTTCTCCTTCAAACGTCTACCCTACTGACTTCCGGAATTCAAATATCACATAGTATCCATCACCATACTTGAATTTAGTAAGGGAAAGCCTGATGGTATTTCTATAGCTTTTTCCTTCCACATCTGTTTTGCGCTGGTCGAAATACCACCATTTATCATCTTCCTTACTGCGCTCTTCATAACGCTGGTCTTTAAAAACAGATTTACATAAC
>CBDUBK010000449.1:0-2869 GCA_965365375.1 uncultured bacterium
TGAAAACATTAATGCAGATCTGCATAAGGTCTTGCAGCTTGAAGCTTGAAGCTTGCAGCTACCAGGAACCCCGTTAACGCTTTAACTAAACAAATACTCCACATCCTCCTTACTCAAAGCCTTCACAAACGTAGCATCATCTGCAATAAGGTCCTTGGCAAGTGCTCTTTTCTTTTCCTGCAACTGCATAATCTTATCTTCAATCGTATCCTTACAGATCATCCGGTAAGCGAAAATGTTTTTGGTCTGGCCGATCCGGTGCGTACGGTCAATAGCCTGCTGCTCAACCGCAGGATTCCACCATGGATCAACAATATATACATAGTCGGCTGCGGTAAGGTTCAGACCCACACCACCAGCCTTGAGTGAGATCAGGAATACTCTTGTCTCTTCATCATTCTGGAAAGCCTGGATGGCTTTTTCACGATCGGGGGCACTGGTGCTTCCGTCGAAGTATTCAAATTTCACTCCCTGCTCGGTGAGCTTTTCCCTGATCAATGCCAGCATGCCCAGGAACTGCGAAAAGATCAGTGCCTTGTGATTACCGATATTCTCAGTGATCTCCCTCGACAGCTCTTCCAGCTTGATGGAATGGTTCGGGAATTTTTCTTCTTCATTCAGGATGGCAGGCGAATCACAGATCTGCCGCAGTTTCATCAGTCCCTGGAGGATGGTAAGCTGTGAACGCTGGATGCCCTGCTCTTCGATCGTACCCATGATCTTCGCACGGAAATCGTTGCGGTAGGCATCGTAAATTTTTCTTTGTTCATCTTCCATTTCGCAGAACAGGATGGTTTCTGTTTTATCAGGGAGATCCCTGGCCACCTGCTCTTTTGTTCTTCTTAAAATGAAAGGGTATAAAATTTTCTTGAGGTGTTCTTTTTGTTCCTTCTCACCAAATTTATCAATGGGAATCGCGAATTCCTGCCTGAAAAATTCCATCGATCCCAGCATGCCGGGGTTCAGGAAATTCATTTGTGCGTATATGTCAAATGTATTGTTCTGCAAAGGAGTACCGCTCATGCACAAACGATGTTTGGCATTAAGCAAGGATGCCGCCTTGGTTACCTTGCTGGATGGATTTTTAATAGCCTGCGATTCATCCAGGATTACATAGTCCAGCCGCATTTGCGTAAACAGCTTGATATCACTCCGGAGTGTTCCATAAGTAGTGATGATCACGTGATGCCTGGTCAGTTCGCCTACATCCCTGGTTCGCAAGGGACCATGGTGAATGTAATACTCAAGTGAAGGTGTGAATTTTTTGATCTCGTTCTCCCAGTTATAGATCAGGGTAGTGGGACAAACCACCAGTGCCACCATATCACCATCATACTGCTCAAAATAAAACTGCAGGAAGCTCAGTGCCTGCACGGTCTTACCAAGACCCATATCATCAGCAAGGATACCACCCCAGCTCACATCATGCAGGTAGTTGAGCCATTGAAATCCTGCTACCTGGTAGGGACGCAGAATTTCTTCCAGGTTACCCGGAGCGGGTACTTCCCTGATCTTGTCAAACTCACGGATGCGTTCATATTTTTCTTCAAGCTGGATGGTAAGTTCTTCCGCGTTGCGGTTCTCATAAAGTTCATCGATCACACTCAGGTGATAGCGTGATAATTTCAATTTATCACCACGGCCTTCACCTACCCGGAAGAGCAATGAATATTTTTTCAGCCATTCCTCGGGAAGAATACCCAGTGTGCCATCATTCAGCTGAACGAATTGCTGCTTGTTGGCCAGCGCTTTTTTCACCTCTGCCACATTCACTTTCTGATCGCCGAAAAGAATGTCCACCTTGGCATCAAACCAGTCCGTATGACTGCTGATGTAAATATGCGTGGTGGGTTTGGCTGTATTGAAACGGAAATTTTTTAAAGATTCAAAACCATAGACCGGTGTTTTGGCTTCGTTCATGGCATCAACAAAAAGGAAAAACCAGTTGTTGCGTAAAACCTCAGCGCCTTTTAAAGCCAGTGCTGCGCCATCATCATAACTGATGAAATTGGAATGAAGCGTACGCAGTTTTTCTATGAACTCCTGCTCTGCTTCGCGGTTGCGGTGAACGATGATCACCTTGTCACCATGAGGAATAACCAGCTGGTCTTTGTCCTTGGCCTTGGTATCATAACCCTTGTAATTGAAGATGGGTTGAAACACCAGGTATTCGCCTTTCTCCTGCAGGAATAATTTTGCTTCGGGTTGTCCGTCCTTGATCTCTGAAACGAGGCTGCGGTCAAAATCAACTTTGTACTGCCTGGCCAGTGGCATTAATATCTTGCTGAGTGTAAGTGGCCATTCATCATTCTTCACCTTCATGGTACCGCCGGGCAAAAACTGCTCGGCAATCTCGATTGCTTCCGTGTTTTCCCAGAGATACAGCTGGTGATTGTATAAAAACAGGAGTGAAGACTTTACTTCATTCTCGTTCAGCATATGTGCCACAGCACCCGGACGAACGAAACATTCCACTATATAATTCTTCCCGCTTGTGATCACGTTGAATTGGGGAACCAGCAAGGAGGGCCCCAGTTCAGCGCGTTCGAGAGAAGAGGTTTTGAAGGCCTTACCCGGTCCCAGAATATATACCGCAGTTGAAAGGGATTCTGTCAGCAGCTTTTTGAGTTTGGGAAAAAGATATTCAACAATCAGTTTTCTCGTATCCCCGGGCAGTTCATCATCTTCATTGTGAATGATATTTTCCCAGATACCGGAAAATGGCGAGTTGCGGCTAACATATTTGCTGATCTCACTGTCCTGCAGTTTGCGCACAACGGTCACCAGGTTTTTATCTTCATCACTGTAAGCATCTACATTCACATACCTGGAGAGGTCGAGCTTTTGCACATTACCTGCGAAGTTGGCT
>CBDUBK010000450.1:0-2859 GCA_965365375.1 uncultured bacterium
CCTCCAATGGATAGTTCATTCACACCATCTGCAAGTCTCAGGATTTTGTTATCATTATAAGTAGCATTCACTTTAAAATCAATCCTTACATTTTTGCCAAGATTGACCAGTGGCGTCAATTTCAGGTCGACCTCAAAACCATAATTCTCGAAATCAGCCGTGTTGGCCAGACGTTGTGTATAACCAGTAGCAGAAGATGTCTGTATCGCCAGGATCTGGTCTGTATTTTTTTGATGGTACCAGGTTGCGTCAAGATTAATCCTGTTTTTCAGGAAACCCAGTTCAACACCTACTTCTTTTGATTCCACGAACTCAGGTTTGAGATTCGGGTCAGGAATCAGGTTATCAGCTGTATACCCGGGAAGATTTCCATAAGGAAAACCACCTGCTGAAGTATAGGTTGGTGCCAGTGCATAGGTACCGAGATTTACGTTACCTGATTTAGCCCATGAAGCTCTCAGCTTAAGGTAGGACATGAAGCCTGAAACTTTCAATGCATCAATGGCTTCGGAAAGAATAAAGGAAGCATTCGCACTTGGATAGAAGTAAGAATTATTTTCTACACTCAGGCGGCTGTCCCAGTCATTCCTTCCTGTGAGTTCCAGGTAAGCCCAGCCTTTATATCCAAAACCAAGTGTACCAAATACGGAAGCAAGCCGGTTTGTTGTATTGGCCTGCAATGGAGTCTGGAATCCATTTACTATTGGCGCAACGATCTCTCCTGTCCTGTTGGATAAATTGAAGAGGAAGGGAACTACCAGGTTATTGCCCTGGAGATTGATCTGTCTTGTCTGGTTCTGGCGTACCTGCGTACCTGCGAGGTAGTTCAAAGAAAAATCACTGATATTCTTCCGGCCATTCAGGAAAAATTCCGCGTTGATACGGCTGACCTGGTTTTGAAAATCCTGTACCAGTCCCGGGCGTGCACTGTAGCCTACAGCGTTCCTGTTGGCCTGTGCCCATGCAGTTGGCTGCACCGGTGAAGCTTCCACTTTGCTGGAATTGAAAGTGAAGTTTGTACCCACTCTTCCTGTTGCCTGCAACCAGGTAGCAAGGTTCAATTTAAGTTCGAGAGAGCCAATCAGGTCATCTGTCCTTCCGATCTGCCTGTGGTTATCAATAGCCCAGTATGGATTGGGTGCAAACTCATTATAATAATTGGAGTATTGCGCGTAGCGGTCATTTCTCCAGTCTTTATATTCTGTCAGTGGAATATGTGCTGCGGTCTGCATCACTGCATTATAAATACTGCCGCTGTATGCAGGGAAACGGAAAGCATAGGTATTCTGGTCCATTACATTGTAATTGGACTGGATATAGTTCATATTAAAGTTGGCCTTGAACCTTCCGTATTCCCTTCCCGCGTTAAATCGCACCGAGGTCCTGCGGTTCCTGTCCTTGGGTACGATGCCATTGATCTTTGCATCCTGGATGGACATATAAAAATCCTGTGTTGAAAAGGAAACATCGTTCTGCAGTACAGAACCATTCTGGTTGAAGAATTTTTTCTGCTGGTCTTCATCAGTTGCACTGTAGATCAACTGCTGGTAAGTACCATCCTCCAGTACGTGCCCGACATTGCGCAGCGTACCATCGTAGCGGTCACCATAAGAGAAATTCTCGAATGGATCATAAACCGGATTTCCAAACACATCGTTCGTTGAACCTGTTCCAAACTTTCTCTGGCGGTCGGGCAGGTAAGAAACCCTGCTCACCTGGTAGCTGCTGCTCAGCGTTATCACCGGGTTGGCTCTTGTGCCGCGGCGTGTAGTAACAATGATCACACCATTCACACCATCAGGACCGTAAATGGCCGCTGCTGATGCACCTTTGAGGATGTTGACATCCTGCACATCATTTGGGTTGAGTGAGCTGATATAATCCAGTGGTGTTGGAATACCATCAATGACCAGCAAGGGCTGGTTGTTACCAGTGAGTGACCTGATACCACGAAGGTTGATCCGTGTATTTTCAAACACACTGTTATTGGTGGTAATAACATTGAGACCTGAAACTTTTCCGGCCAGTCCCTGTTGCAGGTTTACCGCACGCGCCTGTGTCAGTTCCTTGTTGTTGATCTTGGCCGTGGCATAACCAACTTCCTTTGCCTGTCGCTGGATGCCAAGGCCCGTGGTGATCACTACTTCCTGCAGGTCTCCAGCCTGGGTATTCAGTATGATTTCCCCGTTAGCTGCGGGGACTGTTCTTGCCGCATGACCTGAGGCGGAAAAAACCAGTTGCGCGCCTGGCTGAACGCGGATCGTGTAATTGCCCTGGGCATCTGCCTGCACTGAATTACGTGTGCCTGACTCTGTGACATTGGCGAAAGGCACAGGTTCGCCCCTCTCATTTTTTACCTGTCCCGTAATGGTTGTGGTTTGTCCCCATGCCAGTGAACCCATAAATAAAAGCATGGTCAGAAAGAACAGCATTCTTTTCATAGACGTTGTTTTAAGTGATGTTTAACCTATCAGGACAACAATATGGATGGATTTGATATGAAGAGACAAGGGTAATTTGTTGAAGGATGATAAAATCAAAGTGAAACATGATTATTTGAGAATTTTCCTTCACCGCAGAGAAAAGGAGAAAAGGAGATTTCGCAGAGAGTATAGTATAGAATACTACTTACCATTGAGTCAGCGCTTGAAAAAGCCCGGCGTTCTCTCCTTCCAACTCCTATCTTTTTATTCTCCTTAATTCCAAAATCCACTAATCATTGTTCTTACATGTTTTATATCATAATATTCAGGTTTCACCAATTTCAATTTTCAAAATATTAAATGGCATTTTAGTTTCACACTATCTCATGTGCGAAGCAGTGTTCTCATTGTTTCAGAAGTTTAATAGATTATTGAA
>CBDUBK010000451.1:0-2838 GCA_965365375.1 uncultured bacterium
TTCTTATTTCGAATGGCTTAAAAATCTTAGCCACGTAAGGTATGGCCGTATGGAAAAAAGATTTACTGAGAATATGAATCACCATATCCTTGGACAGATCGAAGGACTTACAGGCAAAAAAGTAAACGACCGCGAAAGGGAATTCATCATGCATGGTGCAGATGAAGTTGACCTGGTACACAGTGGTCTTGAAGAAACCATGATCACCGCGACAAGAGAGATCATGGAAGCCTGGAAGAAAAATCCACAGATCCCCGATATGCGTACTGCTGCCTATGTTGTTGCCATCAACAAGGTAGGAACCAGCTATGCTGAACTGGGTATCTTCCCATAAATCTGAATCTCACTTAGCGATCATAACATTAGCCCGGCACAAGCCGGGCTTTTTGCTTTAATCCTTTGGCCATTTCCTGTACGTTTATTTTATGCCAGTTTGGATCATTAATTGACTTCCGCGTATGTCTAAATGCAGAGCTAACTATCCTAATATGTACAAACTACATATTTAAAATATAAATAACTTATAAAAAATTATTATTAGATTCGGTTTTTACAATAATGCTTGTTGCAGGCTAATTATTACACCACTTTAACTTAAAACCATGAATCTTAAAACGCACCAACTAACCAAACTCATTTGCGTGATGTGCCTGTTCATTGGCCTCACCCAGGTGGGTTGCCGCAAAACTGACGCAGTAATTGAAAAAGTAAACATGAAAGATCCGGTGGATCCGGCTTCGGACCCATTGGTAAAGAAAGTAAAAGAAGAATTCCAAAAAAGGGAGATGGATGCTGGATTCAGAAATCAATTCAATTCCAGGTATGGAAATCCATTATGGGAACATGCCCTGATCATCCCTGAACGACCTGAAGTTGAACAGGGAAAAACTTCGAACAAAGAAACGACAGTTATTATTCCTGTTCTCAGGCAGGATGATGACCAGATCAGATCTTATATCGAAGCGAAGGTTGGAACAAATGTTGAACTTTCTATCCAGACCGAATCCAAATACCGGTCATTAAGTTTCAGCAACAGGAAAACAAAGGTCAATGAAGCTGAAAAACATGCCGTGAGAATGATGATACTGAATAAAAAAGTATTCAATCATTCCAAATTTAATATCACAGATAAACGGCTGTTCCACGGATCGGATGATTTTAGTGATACTACTGACTTTACCCGCACTGTTACACTTTCGGACAATAACAGGAATGCAAGAATGTATTATGTTGAGATCTGTGTAACTATTACTACTACCTATAACCATTGTCCTTATCCAGGGAATTGCACCGGTGGCGGAGGAAGCTGTGATGGCTGTACCGAGGTTTGCACTTCCTCTACCAGCAGCACTACATGTGAGGGCTGGTGGGAAGATGATGGAGGTGGAGGCGGTGGTGGCACAGGTGGTGGTGACACCGGCGGTGGCGGCGGTGGCGGCGGCACCGGCGGAGGAGGTGATCCTGATCCATGTAATGGAAGTGGGTCAATACCAGTTGCCAGAGCTTTACCCTGCGATGGAGACGGTGGTGGAGGAGGAATTGATCCTGAGCCAATAGAGGATGAGCCCTATGCTACCTTATCGCAGCAATTGAATGCAATTCTTCAACCTGGTGACAATTATACATTTGTATCTCACCCGGATCCAAGCCAGTGCCTATCATTTAATTCTGTTGCAGAATTTCAGAATTACCTGCAGAATAATGCTAATAACCAGCAGGCAGACCTTTCAACACCTACAGAAGAGATCAACCAGACACAGAAATTCGAACATGCTAAATTCAACCTTACTTTCATTGGTGGTGTTGATGTAAAATGTAAACTTGAAAAAGTAAATAACGTCTGGAACCTGATCAATGTAACATCCACTGATTATGGAGTTACCCTTGGTTGGGAATGGGAGCAAAATGATTATTCACAATCAACAGCAGGGAATGAGATTACCGTGGTGGTGAAAGGAGAGGTCCAGTACAATATCATTATTGATGGTGTTGGCGTTTGGTATGAACAACCGTATACTTTCCAGATCAAGATCAATAAAACCACTGGTAAGATCACTTCTCTCGCAAAACTTTAATCAATGGAAACTTATAATATAAACTGGAACCTGCTTGTATGGTCCATTGTGGTGATTGTAGCAATGATACTAATTATCAGGTTTATTATCCGGTTTATGAAAAAGTAAAGATCAATTGAATTGCCTGCAACAGCATTATTCCAATGCCGGTTATACTCGGGTAACCGGCATTGTTATTTTCAGTCTACATACCGCAATCCTTCCCTTTCTTTTCATGTTGGACTTTCTTCAATTCATTCATCATCCCCTTTCTTCAAAACATCGGCACTGATAGTTTTACCGGCATAAATAAAACCTGCCATGCAAAAAATAACCGTAGCCCTGTGGGCCTGTCTCATTAGTTTGTTGATCTCGTGCAAAAAAGATGATAACCCTTCAGGCGTCAACAATCCCGTAGGCGTTTCCACTCCTGTAGGCACACCTGATGCCACACCCATCGTACAGGAAACCATTGACGAAACAGGTGGTACAGTTTCCAGCCAGGATGGAAGGATCAGCATCATCATTCCTGCCGGTGCTCTTGAAGGTGACCAGGAGATCAGCATCCAGTCCATCAGCAATCATAACCCTCTTGCCATACAAAAAGCTTTCAGGCTTTCACCTCATGGTGTGCATTTTAAAAAACCTGTAACCATTGAATTCAGTTATTCTGATGAAGACATAAAGAATACCATTCCAGAGGCGCTCGGAATCGCCTACCAGGATGCGCAGGGTATCTGGCAGGCACAGGGCGGTGTGGTGATTGATAAACAGGGCCAGACAG
>CBDUBK010000452.1:0-2836 GCA_965365375.1 uncultured bacterium
GGCATACTGGTAGTAACAGTGGTCTTGGTCAGTGCCATTGCAGGCACCTGGGTCTATGGTTATTTCAGGGAGCGGTTACCGCATTGATGTTTGCTGTTCAAAATAGGAATAAAAGGGTTTACAATGATTTAAAATTCACTGTAAACCCTTCAATCGTTTTAGCGGGTTAACACAAGTTTTTTCTGAATCATGCCAGAGGGCATTTTTATATGAAACAGGTAAACACCTGAGGGCAATCCCTGCGTATTGATGTCAACCTGGTGCTGCCTGCCTTTATCAATATTCCCGGAATAAGCATTTGATACCATTTTGCCATTCATATCATAGATCAGGACATTCATTTTTCCAGTTTCTGTTGCGGTAAAACTCAGGCGGACTTTATCAGTAAAAGGGTTAGGGAATGCCAAAATCTCACCGGCAGGTTTAGGTATTTTTTCATACGATTTAGCAACTGCCGGCTGGTTGCAGGCACCGAGGAATCCACCTTTCCTCGTAAAATTGGCTGCTGCTTTCCGGTCAACACATAAAGTATTTCCCTTGTAGCAGATGATGATTTTGGATTCTTTTCGGTTTTCATTACCACAGGTAAATGCAGGCAGTGCTTCAAATAATCCTTTCGCGATATCATAAGCACTGGCCCCTGCAAAATTGGTAAGTACTGCAATGGTCATCTTTCTTTCCGGGTTGTAAAACATTACCGAACGGTAGCCTGGTGCTGAACCATTATGCCCGATAAAATCATAGGCACCGCTGATGTTGGGTGTATTTTTTAAACCATATCCCAGTTTATTTCCAAATTCATCCGGTACAGCTGATATGGAATTCAGCATGGAATCCAGTACCGCTTTTGAAGTAGCCCTGCCACCGAATAAAGCGTTGCCCCATTCGGCTACATCACTTGCATCGCCATTCAGGCCACCACCGCTATAGCTCAATGAGGTAATGGCAGTGAAAGGGAAGGCTGAAATATTTGTATAACCATTTGGAAAAACAGGTTGTCCTGTAAACATGAAAATTGGATTGAAAGGGCTGATGTTATCATGAGGTGCAGCTAAAAACGGGCGGGATCCGTGTGGTTCACGGCCTTCCAGGTAGAGCGAGTGCAGACCCAGGGGAACAAAAAATCTTTCCCTGAATAATTCTTCAATGGGCCTGCCGGCTGCAGCTTCTATAATTGCACCGAGAAATACATAATTGTTATGTGAGTACCGTCTTACCGAGCCAGGCGCGGAAAGCTGTTGGGTGAATACCATCAATTCATAAGGCGTCCACTGGTGGTTTGGATCAAAGGCAATGGCAATCTGTAATTGTATTTCTTCTTCCCAGTCGGAATAACCACTTTCATGGTTTAATAGCTGCCTGATAGTGACATTTGGATTAAGGGCGGGGTTATAGGCCTGCATGAAAGGCATATAGTTGATGATCGGGTCATTCAGATTCAATACACCTTCATTGGCAAGTTGCAGTACAAGTGGTGCTGTGAAAGTTTTAGTGATGCTGTAGATACGGGAAAGGGTTGAGGTGTTGAAAGCTGTTCCCCCGGGTAAAAGATTATTCTGTGCATCTACATTCCTCGCAGCAAAACCTGTTGCACCCTGCCAGGAAGCAAGACCATCTACTTTGATGGCCGCAGATATTCCTCCTGTAAAGGACGAGTCATTTTGAAACTGTTGCAAAACCTGCTGCAGGCTGTTTTGTGTCTGCGGCGAAAATCCCTGGGAATAAACTGCCTGGATACCTAGCAGTACAGGGATCAGCAAAATGAATAAAGGGGAATTTACTTTTTTCATAATTGTAGTTTTAGTGATAAAATTTCAGTTTGGAAAACCGTTATCACGGGTACTACATTCAATAGATATCAGCGGGGTACCTGCTAGTATGAGATGATGTAGATTTTTTGCAGGGGCTATTCATCCAAACCGTTCCTGAACCTGGTGTACTGCTCTGGATCTCCGGCCACATTGTACTTTCTCCTGCTCGTAGCCCCTATGATTCCACCAGTCATCAGTCCCAGTGGAAATGTGAGAATACTCAGGTAGGATCCCAAACCCCCTTTACCAACAATGGAACTGAATAACAAAGGCAGAAGACCGATGCCAGACCTAATGATGGCACCGGCCAGCAAACCATTTTTTTTCTGGAGCATTATTTTTTGGATTTGATATGCCGGTATGATGACAAGCTGCAGATGATCCTCTTGTTTCCAGGCATAAAAGCTTCCTGGAAAAATGGAAACAGCACTGTCACCGGCTTTTATTAAAAGACCCTGGTATCTTTTGTTTTGCAGGTCCTGCAATATGATTTTAAACCGGGGTTTAGAGGTGTCGTTTAATTCCGCTCCAATTGAACTGGCAGGAATTGTTATGGTTGCAGTTAGAATCCATAACAGGATGGAATTTCTCATAACAAATTTTTCCGAAACTAAGGTCCGTTACTCCAGATAATATCTGCAGGTTGCTGGTTGGCGGGTTTGAGTTGACGGTTTAATTGTTTAATTTGATGAGGATACTTACTGTCCCCCTTGTCAGACTTATTGCAGGTTGAAGTCCATTTATTCCTTCTTGTTAATCCCGGATGAACAATCATTAATCTGAATAATACAGGCTTTATTGCTTATTTAATTTAGTATGATGATGCGTAATGCGATTTTGACAATTTTATGCGCAGGCTGTTCGATACTGGCCCAGGGACAGACATTCAAAAAACTTCCATTGGACAGTATGGGTATTTATTTCAGGGAATTATTATGCACTCCGGATGGCGCGGTCAGGATGATTTCCTCCATGGGCTTATGGCGCTTAAAAGGCAGAAATATAGATGGTCCTAGTATCTCTTA
>CBDUBK010000453.1:0-2833 GCA_965365375.1 uncultured bacterium
GATATTTGTTCATATGAACAATCCTGAAAGTGTTTTATTTCATTTATAGCCGTTTAGGCGGGAAGTACGGTAAGTAAAGTAATTATAGTTTGAATAGTCTTACTGGTGCCATTAAACATCTTTTTATCAAGAACCTCTACTTACCGCCTCAACGGCTAATACTACCATCACAAAACATCTTGGTAAAAACCAAGATTTCCTCCCCTTTCATGAGACAAGTTTGCATTCAAATCATCTAAAATGAAAAAGATACAAACACTCACGATGGCCTCTAAAACCTTTATCTGGATTTCAGCAGGCAGCATTCTAACGGTAAGCCTCATGGCTTTTTTTTCACCACAGGCCGTTATGGACCTGGTGCAGGTAAAACTGGGCAACAATGACGCATTCAGTTCCATCAGGGGCGTTTTTGGCGGTGTAGGACTTACGATTTTTTGTGCACTGGTTTACCTGGTAATGAAGGATTTTCAGAAAGGCCTCCGGCTTCTGGTATTGTTATGGGGTTTTTATGCATTATCAAGACTCATCACCTGGGCTGCGGAAGGCCCGCTGGGAAATTTTGGAAATACCTGGCTGGTGATCGAATCATTTTTCTTTCTGACAGCCGTATCTCTCGCAGTTGCATCCCGCAGGGCAGAGGAAGCATAAAAATATTTTAGGAGCAGGATTTCGCACTGCCATAGGGTTGTCAGCAGGCCATGGTTATTTTGTATCAAACCAATCAACCATGGATATTATTCAGACTTTATTGAAAGAATTGGATTACGAGGCCAACGTTACCCGTAAAATGCTACAGAGAGTTCCTGTCGATAAATTAAGCTGGAAACCACATGAGAAAAGTATGAGCCTGCACAACCTGGTGGTTCATATCGCAGAACTTCCCGGCTGGGTTGATATGGCCCTGACCACCGAGGGAATTGACTTTGCAACGATGGATTACACGCCTGCGCCCGTTAATAACAGCGAAGACCTGCTTCATCTTTTTGAAGAATCCTATAAAAAGGGTAGGGCACGCCTGGAACAAGCCAAAGAAGCGGACCTCCAGCCCGAATGGACCATGCGTACGGGGGATCAGGTTCATGGTGTGATGACGAAATACGAAGTGATCAGGCATTCACTCAACCAGACCACGCATCACCGTGCACAGCTTGGTGTCTATCTCAGGCTCCTGGATATTCCAATACCAGGCAGTTATGGACCGAGCGCGGATGAAATGAATTTTTGAGCTGGGAAGCTTCAAGCTGCAAGCTTCAAGTAAAAGCGCCTCAATCATTGAGGCGCTTTTCTATTAACAACTAGAAGGATACGAACCTTTATTGAATATCCGATCTAAAGTCTTGCAGCTTGATGCTTGCAGCTTGCAGCTAATTTATCACCATCCTATACCGCTTCGCCTGCTCCTTGATGATCTTCTCCACTTCTGATTCCAGTGTTGGATCGCTGGAGCGGGTAGCAAGTTTTACTTTTTCTGAAGCGAGGAAACTTTCTCTTTTCTGGCTGAGGTTTTCTATTTCCTGCTGGATCTGTCCGCGTTCCGTATTTTTCAACTGCACGATTGCCTTCAGTTCTTTTCTTGATTTTTTCTGGAGGGAATCGGGAAGCGTTTTTACATCCACCTTGCTGATAAAATTGCTGTCGGCTACATAGGCATCTACAAGGTCCCAGCTGGTATTACGATAAAGGTCTTTTTTGCCTTTTACAGAAACACGTTTGGCAGCAGCTGCCTTGTTGGAATTAAAATTCATCACGTCAACTGCTTCCTGTTTGGATTTATTTTCAAATCCTGCACTGCCATAGCCGATATAGGTACCGTTCAGTTTTGTGTTGAGTGTGAACAGGGCACTGTCATAAGGAGTGGGGATGTCTTCTATTACTGCGCCATGGTTAATATTGGTATAGCTGCCACTGCCGCATTCCATAGCAAGGTTCCAGTGTTCCTTCACACCCTGCATTTTATCACCGCAATAGATCGTGTTCACGATCACACCTTTTTTCTTTGCTTCCTCGCAGGCTTTAGTCCAGCTCACATTACCCTGTAAAAAATCCTCGTTGCCAGCGATGAAGATCACTTTATAACTGCCCTGTGAATTATCCCAGGAAAGATCGGTAAGAGAGGTGAGCATCACATGCCCGCAATATTCATCACCCCCATTGGTCTTAAGCGCGAAAAGGTCTTTGGAGATCTGGTCCAGGTCAGTTGAAAATGGATTGATCTGTTTGATATACCCGGCTTTTGCATCATTGGACGACCTGCCGTATTCATACAGGGCAATCTCGATGGAAGGCGTGGCACTGTCGCATTTTGCCTTACCCATTACACTTACCATATTCCATAACTGGAGTTTGGCCTGTTCGATCAAACCATCCATGCTGCCGCTTACATCCAGTAAAATGGCTACCTGGATCTTTGGATTTCCTGCAACCTGCTGCCTGGGGAAATCAGATTGAGTTAAGGCTTTTTCTGAATGGGAAGAGGATACAAGGAGAAGGCTGGAAAGGGATACAACCAGCGCCGCGGGTTTGACGAATGACCTCATAAAGTTTGGTTTGTTGCCTAAAGATGTAGGGATCTTGATAATTGCATAAGCCGGCGGGACGGATTCCGGCCATTTTAAATTTATTTAACAAAAATGGCTGTAAGGCTTGCGTCCTGAGCCCGGTTCATTTCAGCCTTCAAAACCCTATTTTTGCTCCTTTGGATTCATGCGGTTCACGCATTCCTTTACAAAGCAGTTTTTCCTTTAATCATGGTAGCGATCATTATCTTTTTTGTACTTCACTGGTACCTTTCTCTTTTCTCCCAAACCTTTTTCCAGCACCGTTATGCGGCGCA
>CBDUBK010000454.1:0-2833 GCA_965365375.1 uncultured bacterium
GAGCTGCCGGTGTAGCTGACAGCCTGATCAGGTTATCAGTCGGGCTGGAAGAAGCAGAAGACCTGGTAAAAGATCTTGACCAGGCTTTTCAAAAACTCGCTGTACAAAAAAATGAATCACTTCAAAAACAAACTTCATGAGCAGGCAAAAATTAACGATCGGACTTTTCGGATTTGGCGTGGTAGGTGAGGGCATTTACCAGGTATTGCAACAGACTCCGTCCTTAGATGCAGAGATCAAAAAGATCTGTATCAGGCAGCCGGAGAAAAAAAGGAATGCAGAGCCGCAACTATTTACAACGGATTATAATGATATTCTTAATGATCCTGAGATCAACCTGGTAGTGGAACTCATTGATGATGCAGACGAAGCCTATAAAATTGTTACGACTGCACTGAAAAATAAAAAATCTGTGGTCAGTGCCAATAAGAAGCTGGTGGCAGAACACCTGGCTGAACTCATTTTCCTGCAACAGGAACACCAGGTTTCATTTTTATACGAGGCAGCGGTTTGCGGAAGTATTCCCATCATCCGCAACCTGGAAGAATATTATGACAATGACCTGCTCCAGTGTATTTCAGGGATTGTGAACGGGTCTACCAATTACATTCTTACAAGAATGGCCGAAGGAAATACCTATGCGGAATCTTTACAGGAAGCACAAAGCCTTGGATTTGCGGAAACCAACCCGGCCCTGGATGTGGAAGGAAGAGATGCGAATAATAAACTTACCATCCTGCTGGCGCATGCCTATGGTTTGATCACGCACCCGGATTCCCTGCTGTATAAAGGCATCACCCGTTTGCATTCAGATGATGCCGGCTATGCAAGTGAAAAAGGATACAGGATCAAGCTGGTGGCACAGGCCACTAAATTATCTGACGGGAAGGTGGCTGCATTTGTATTTCCAAAATTTGTAAAGGCAGACAGCCAGTTGTACAGTGTGCATAATGAATTTAATGGAGTGATCCTGGAAAGCAAGCTGGCCGACAAACAATTCCTTTATGGAAAGGGTGCAGGACGTTTCCCGACTTCTTCAGCGGTAGTGAGTGATATTTCTGCATTGCGTTATGACTACCGCTACGAATACAAAAAGCTGAAACGCCAGGAGCAGTTGACATTGGCCAATGATTATTACCTGCAGGTCTATGTGAGTTTTAATGAATGGTCGGGTGTGAACAAATGGGATTTCGAACAGGTGATCACGGCGCACAGTTCGGAGGGAAGGCAATACATCACAGGACTGATCCATATCAATAAGCTCAGGAATGCAAACTGGTATAATGATCCTGCTGTTTCAATTGTGCTACTGCCCGGAGGCATTGTGCAGAAGGAAGAACTGGTGAGAAGGTCTTTGAAGCAGGTGAGTTTGCAATTGGCTGGGGTGAATTGATTTTTTGTAAAAGATCTTTCAACTCAGGATTTTTTTAGCCGGGAAGACGGGAAGACGGTAAGTAGAGGCTGCGGGATTGAATCGTACTATTGATTTCAACTATGATTTAATAGGGAAACTTTTTTCTATCATGAAACTACTTACCGTCTTACCGTCTTCCCGGCTATGCCTTTTTTTTGAATCAGGGACAAGAGGAGTAATCAAATAGAATACTTTGCATCTACTTGGCGTCCTTCCTTCTTGGCGGTAAAAATTTCCCGTACTTTGTCCTATCATGAAAACCTTATCATCAATTGTTCTTCTCCTTTTCGGGTTATATACCACTGCACAGGAATTAAAATCACCCAATGGCCAGCTCACCATGCAATTCCAATTGCAAAACGGCGGGGTTCCCACTTATTCACTTTCCTACAAGGGAAAGACCGTGATTAAGCCCAGCAGGCTGGGACTCGAACTCAAAAAAGATAAAAGATCCTTATTGGATTCTTTCACTTTGACAGATATCAAAACAAGTTCCTTTGATGAAACCTGGACACCGGTCTGGGGAGAGGTCAGCAGTATCCGCAATCATTATAATGAATCCCTTGTTACGCTCGAACAAAAAGGAACCGGCCGGATCATGATGGTCCGTTTCCGCTTATTTGATGAGGGGCTGGGATTCCGTTATGAATTCCCAACACAAAAGAACCTCACTTATTTCGTGATCAAAGAAGAAAGAACACAGTTCGCTATGTCAGGTGATCATACCGCTTTCTGGATCCCGGGAGATTACGATACCCAGGAATATGATTTTACCACTTCAAAACTTTCCGAGATCAGGGGACTGATGTCCAATTCCATTACAGGTAATCTTTCACAAACTTCTTTTTCCAATACAGGCGTGCAAACTTCTTTGATGATGAAATCAAATGATGGATTGTATATCAACCTGCACGAAGCCGCCCTGATTAACTATCCCGCCATGCACCTGAACCTGGATGATAAGAACCTGGTATTTGAATCCTGGCTCACGCCCGATGCAAAAGGAGATAAGGGATATATCCAGGCTCCGTTCACTTCACCCTGGAGAACGGTAATCGTAAGTGATGATGCAAGAGTGATCCTGGCTTCCAAGATCACGTACAATCTCAATGAACCCAGCAAGATCAGGGATGTATCCTGGATCAAACCTGTCAAGTACATTGGTGTATGGTGGGAGATGATCACCGGAAAATCTTCCTGGTCCTATACAGACATGCCCGCCGTTCAATTGAACATAACAGATTATACCAAAACAAAACCCAATGGCAAACATGCTGCGAACACAGCGCATGTAAAAGAATATATTGATTTCGCTTCCCTGCATGGTTTTGACGCCGTGCTGGTGGAAGGCTGGAATATTGGATGGGAAGACTGGTTTGGCAATTCAAAGGATTATGTATTTGATTTCGTGACACCCTA
>CBDUBK010000455.1:0-2827 GCA_965365375.1 uncultured bacterium
CAATAATATGATCACTTACCCGCAGTGGCATATTCCTGAAAGTATCATCAAGCAGGAAATTCTTCCGGGCCTTAAAAGAGATGCGGGTTATACCAAAAAGAAAGGATACAGCATTCTCGATAAAGATGGAAATGAAGTGGATCCTTATTCAGTTGACTGGTCCAAATACAAAACCGGTATTCCTTACCGCGTGATCCAGGGCAGTGGGGATGATAATGCACTGGGCATCCTGAAATTTAATTTCCCGAATACCCATTCTGTTTATTTACATGATACCAACCAGCGTTATTTATTCAGCAGGAGCAGCAGGGCATTGAGTCATGGCTGTGTGAGAGTGCAGGCCTGGAACGACCTGGCGCAATATATTTTAAGGAATGACAGTCTTCACTCAGCGAATGCCGTTCCTGTTGACAGCCTGCAAAGCTGGTTAGGACAAAAAAAGAAACAGTATATACCCGTACGCAAACCCATCCCGCTCTTCATCCGCTATTTCACCTGTGATGCAAAAGATGAAGGGCTGGTATTTTACGAAGACATTTACGGAGAGGATAAAAAGTTCCGCGACAGGATCTTTATCACTAAATAAATGCCTATGAAAAATTTATTGTGCTTCACCATCCTGCTGTGTGTGAGCCTTGCCGCTTTCTCACAGGAGCCTGCTGCATCTCCTGCTTCTGTAGAAGCAAAAGACACCATCGTTGTCAAACCCAAAAAGGTACTCTATGGTGTTGCCAGTTATTATGCTGAAAAATTCAATGGCCGCAAAACCGCCAATGGTGAAATTTATGATGGCACCAAGATGACGGCAGCCTGTAATTCCCTCCCGCTGGGTACCTGGATCAGGGTCACCAATTTAAGTAACAACAGGAGTGTGATCGTTAAAACCAATGACCGGCTGCACCCGCGCATGACAAGGATCGTAGACCTTAGCAGGGCAGCGGCTGAAAAACTGGGATATATCAAAAAAGGCCTGACCAAAGTAAAGGTTGAAGTGCTGGGCAAAAAGATTCATTAGGCTTTGACCTTGAACAAATATTTTCAGATATTTAAACCGTAGCCTTTATTTTTGTTTTGTAACCAAACAACCACTTATGAAGAAGATTATTGCTATATGCGTCCTGCTTACCATTATTTTCCAGGATTCCATAGCACAAACTCAGGTAAGAGGACGTTCCATCGGTGTCAGCTTCCTGATGAATGATTTTAAAACACCTTCCCGTATCAGGAGTGGTTCCATAGAACAGGTATTCCGTGATGATAAATGGGCTGAATTTTCTGAAATGGACCCGGGACTTGCCCTGACCTATTTCAAGGGTATACATAAAAAGGTTGATTTTGCAGGTACACTTGCCGCTTCATATGTCAACTATCCTTTTCCCAAAAGAAAGCCATTTGACGGTAAATCATTATTGCTGGAAGCAGATGCATCCCTCAACCTGAAAATGTTCAGCGATGCATACTGGTTCTCACCTTATCTCATTGCAGGAATCGGCGCCAGCAAATACAAAAATTCTTATGGTGCCTTTATTCCCCTGGGGGCAGGTTTCAAACTGAATTTTATCGATGATGTATCCCTGTTTGTCAATACAAGCTACCGGGTTCCGGTAACTTCTGAAACGGCCAACTATCACCTGATGTACAGTCTTGGTGTTTCAGGAAAACTTGGAAGACGCTGATCCTCGAATCTATAAATGAAAAAGCCCCGGTGAGGGGCTTTTTTTATGGACAAAATATTTTATCAGCGAAACCTTTCGCTCACCACGAGGTCTTTGCTGCCAGGAGTATAAGCATAAAATCCTTCCCCTGTTTTTACACCCAGTTTGCGGGCCATCACCATGTTCACCAGCAGGGGACAGGGAGCGTATTTTGGGTTGCCGAAACCATCATGCAAAACCTGCAGGATGCTGAGACAAACATCGAGGCCGATAAAATCTGCCAGCTGCAATGGTCCCATCGGGTGCGCCATGCCCAGTTTCATGACAGTATCAATTTCTTCCACGCCGGCAACACCTTCATATAAACTGCAGATGGCCTCATTGATCATCGGCATCAGGATGCGGTTTGCAATAAATCCGGGATAATCATTCACCACGCAGGGAACCTTGTTGAGTTTCCTGCTCATTTCCACGATGCTGGCAGAAACCTCTTTTTTTGTAGCATAACCATTAATGATCTCTACAAGTTTCATTACAGGCACAGGATTCATGAAATGCATGCCGATCACCAGCTCAGGCCTTTTCGTGACTGCTGCAATTTTGGTAATGGAAATGGAAGAAGTATTTGTGGCCAGGATACAACCTTGAGGCGCATATTCATCCATCTGCCTGAAGATGCTGAGTTTTAACTCAACATTTTCCGTGGCTGCTTCCACTACCAGTTCTGCATCCCTGACTCCTGAAGCCAGGGAGGTATGCGTAGTGATATTGTTTAGCGTGGTTTCTTTCTGATCCGCGGTCAGGCTTCCCTTACCCACCTGCCTGTCGAGGTTTTTGGAGACCGTTGCCAGGGCTTTGGTGAGTTGTTCCTGGGATACATCAACGAGTGCTACCTTATATCCATGCTGGGCAAATACATGCGCGATGCCATTGCCCATAGTGCCTGCGCCGATTACACAAATTTTTTCCATACAGCTGATTTAACCGTGCGGCAAATGTAGAGGATTTGTGTTGGAAGCAAATAGCCAACAGCTAATGGCCAATGGCCAACAGATTCAACCTAGTTCTTTCTCTTGAAATCCCCGCGTTTCCAGGCCTGTATAAATTCTGACCATGCTGCGGGATTGAAGATATTCATCGGGGGTGTTTGTCCTGTATACACGGCCTTGTTG
>CBDUBK010000456.1:0-2811 GCA_965365375.1 uncultured bacterium
GTGGAAAAGAGGGAAGGGTTTGGGTTTTGGTTAAGTTAAAAGCCGGGACAAGTCAACAGGTAAAATTCAAAGTCAGAACGAGTTGCTTCTATTTAATGGGTTACTGCCAGGAACCGGCAATTGCAAAGGGCGTACAGAAATACATGAGTAGAACAGGCACAAAAAAACCCTCCGCGAGGAGGGCTTTTCAATTTATTTCGCTTCAGCCATATCAGGGATGGCTTCGGCTTTATAAGCACCCTGGTCGAGCTTTTTCTTTGTTTCGTCAAAAGCCTTAAGGGTTGCTGCTATATCCGCATCCGTATGAGCCGCCGTTGGGATGAGCCTGTAGATGATATGACCTTTTGGAATAACAGGATATACCACTACCGAAGCAAACACTCCATAATTCTCCCTGAGATCCATTACCATGGCTGTGGCTTCTTCCACACCACCTTTCATATAAACAGGTGTAACTGGTGTATCAGTATTGCCGATATCAAATCCTTTTTCCTTCAGCCCGTTCTGGAGTTTGCGTGCATTCTCCCAGAGTTTGTCCTTGAGTTCGGGTTTCGTACGCAGCAGTTCCAGTCTTTTGAGATTACCCAATGTCAATGGCATGGGCAAGCTCTTGGCAAAGATCTGGCTGCGGATATTCCAGCGGATATAATCAATGATGGCCCTGTCACCGGCAACGAATGCACCAATGGAAGCCATACTTTTTGCGAAGGTTGAAAAATAAAGATCAATCTGGTCCTGCACACCCTGCTCTTCTCCTGCACCCGCACCGGTTTTACCCAGTGTGCCGAAGCCATGGGCATCATCAACCAGTATGCGGAAATTATACTGTTCTTTTAATGCGCAGATCTCTTTGAGTTTACCCTGGTCACCAGCCATACCAAATACACCTTCCGTAATGACAAGGATGCCACCCGCTCCCTGTTTTTCAATAAGGGCGGTTGCTCTTTCAAGTTGTTTTTTACAATCTTCCACATCGTTATGCTTGAATACATAACGGTGACCAGGGTGGAGGCGTACCCCGTCAATGATGCAGGCATGACTTTCCGCATCGTAAACAATCACATCATGACGGCTGCAAAGCACATCAATGATACTCACCATGCCCTGGTAACCATAGTTCAGCAGGCAGGCATCTTCTTTTCCTTCAAATTCGGCCAGTTCTTTTTCGAGTTGTTCATGAAAATTAGTGTTCCCGCTCATCATGCGTGCACCCATGGGTGTTGCAAGACCATATTCTTTAGCGCCATCAGCGTCTGCTTTTCGCACTTCAGGATGATTGGCCAGGCCCAGGTAATTATTAAGGCTCCATACAATCACATCCTTGCCGCGGAACTTCATCCTGCTGCCGATCTCACCTTCCAGTTTTGGGAAAGCGAAATAACCATATGCTCTTTCACGATGCTGTCCGAGCGGACCATAATTTTTCACAAGACGTTCAAAAAGATCTGCCATATTTTAATTTAAGGTTTAATGATTTTGTTTCAAATCCTTTTCCCGCTCCGGGCGGGCCTTTCAGGAGAGGTTGAGGGTTAAAGGGTAGTGCTTTTTAACCGGCGCAAAAATAAGGATTTTGCAGGGAAGCAGCTATAGGTACAGCTTAGACGATGCACTGTTTGAGGGTTTCTGCTTAAATAACGAAATGTTAAAGCGCAGAGAGTGCGCATCTTATTATTTTTAAGGCTCAATAATTATGATGCGGAAGTTTTGCCTGTTCAGCGTTTTGATTCTTTCCTGTTTGTATTCCGGCGCCCAGAAATTACAGAGACCAAGGATCGTGGTAGGTATTGTTATTGACCAGATGCGCTGGGATTATCTCTATAGGTTTTATGACCGGTATAGTCCCAATGGGTTCAAAAGGATCATGAGAGAGGGGTTCAATTGTGATAATACCTTCATTCCATATACTCCCACACAGACTGCGGCAGGCCATGCCAGTATTTATACGGGAAGTGTGCCCGCATTGAATGGAATTATGGGTAACAGCTGGTACGACCGCACTCTCAACAGGGATGTTTATTGTACCGAGGATGCCAGCGTAACCACAATAGGAAGTACTTCATCAGCAGGTAAAATGTCACCAAGGAATATGTGGAGCACTACGGTTACTGATGAACTTAGACTCGCCACCAATTTCAGGAACAAAACCATTGCCATCGCTATCAAGGACAGGGGTTCCATCCTGCCAGCGGGCCATTCCGCAAATGCCGCTTACTGGTTTGACAATGCCAGCGGCGGCTGGATCAGCAGCAGCTATTACATGAAGGAGCTGCCGGAATGGGTTAAAAAATTCAATGCGAAACAACTTCCGGAAAGCTACCTGAAAAAAACATGGAACACGCTATACCCGATTAAAACCTATACCCAGAGTACACCCGACAGCAATAATTACGAGATCAGGGTTCCAGGCGAAGATACTTATTTCCCTCACCGGCTCGATACGGTTACCCGTGGCCGTTATGATGCATTCAAATATACTCCGTATGGTGATTCCTATACTTTCGATATGGCGCGTGCCGCCATTGAAGAAGAAAAACTCGGACAACTCAGGGATGTTACCGACTTCCTGGCCCTGAGCTTTTCTTCCACTGATTATATCGGTCATAATTTCGGACCTAATTCCATTGAAATAGAAGATACCTACCTGAGGCTGGACCTTGAGCTGGCTGATTTCCTTAAATACCTGGATGGCAGAATGGGAAAAGGGAATTACCTGGTTTTTATCACTTCTGATCACGCAGTGGCGCATAATCCATATTTCATGCAGGACAGCCACCTGCCTGCCGGTTCACTTGAATACAATGATGTCAGGAG
>CBDUBK010000457.1:0-2808 GCA_965365375.1 uncultured bacterium
GGCCTGATGCTGGATGTGGGGCGTCACTTTTTTCCCGTTTCGTTTGTCAAAAAATATATTGACTACATCGCGCTGCACAAGATGAATTACTTACACTGGCACCTCACCGATGACCAGGGCTGGCGCATAGAGATCAAAAAATATCCTGAACTGCAAACCGAAGCAGCTTACAGGAACGGAACTATTATTGGGCGCTATCCCGGAACTGCGAATGACAATACCCGTTATGGTGGTTATTTCACGCAGGACGAGGTAAAAGAGGTAGTGCGTTATGCAGCTGAAAGACATATTACTGTAATGCCCGAAATAGAAATGCCCGGTCATGCTTCAGCAGCTATTGCTGCTTTTCCCTGGCTGAGTTGTTTCCCTGCAAAACCCACTACTATTCCTTCCCATCCTTCCACCGGGAGCAAGCAGCAGCAAGCCGCGGGAAAAGTGAAACTGGTACAGGAAACCTGGGGCGTGTTTGAAGATGTTTTTTGTGCAGGAAGGGATTCCACATTTTTGTTTTTGCAGGATGTGTTGGATGAAGTGCTTGCACTTTTTCCTTCAAAATATATTCATATAGGAGGTGATGAAAGTCCGAAAGTGCATTGGAAAATCTGTCCGGATTGCCAGGCACGCATCAAAAAAGAAGGATTGAAAGATGAACATGAACTCCAGTCCTATTTCGTACAGCGCATGGAAAAATATGTGAACTTGAAAGGCCGTACAATCGTTGGCTGGGATGAAATACTGGAAGGCGGACTCGCTCCCAATGCAGTTGTGATGAGCTGGAGAGGTGAATCCGGTGGCATTGATGCGGCCAGGCAAAATCATGATGTGATCATGACTCCCCAGAAACCATTGTATTTTGACCATACACAGTCACGCAATGAAGATTCACTGGTCATTGGCGGTTACAATCCCCTTGAAGCTGTGTATGCCTACGAACCTGTTCCCAAAGAACTCCCTGCAGACAAAGCAAAATATATCATGGGTGCCCAGGCCAATCTCTGGACTGAATACATTGCTTATCCTTCCAAAGTTGAATACATGATTTTTCCAAGAATGAGTGCTTTGAGTGAAGTGTTATGGACACCGGCAGATAAAAAAAGCTGGAACCATTTCCAGGTGAAACTTCCACAGCAGATGAAAAGATACCAGTTATGGAATGCACATTACAGCAATGAATATTATGCACCGAAAACTGGTTTTACCAATACTAAAAATTATGCAGGCGTTGGCTGGACCATCGAACACCAGCAGGGACCATACAGGATTTATGGCTTCCTTGTGAATGGTGATCAAAAAGATACGGTTCACCGTTCGGTTCATGTTAAATCAAAAACAGGCCAACCCTTTAAAATGACATATCCTGTATTTACCAGCGGCCAGTATGAAGTGGAAGGCTGGAGCATGGATGCAAAACCTGTGAGATTATTTACGGCTTCACAATCTTTTATCTTCACAAAATCCACGGGCAAAAAAACTTCGATCACCAAAAAGCCAAATGAAAAATACCCGGGACAAAATGGTGCTTACAGCCTCGTCAACGGGCTGTACTCCAATAAAGGTTTGAGTTTCCCTGACTGGCTGGGCTGGATCGGTGATGATATGGTAGCAACCATTGATCTTGGAAAGCTTACTTCTTTTGATTCGGTGAGGATGCATACGCTGGATCAGAATGGCAGCTGGGTCTACCTGCCCAAATATGTAGAAATCCAGGTTTCTGCTGACGGCAAAAAATTCACCTCCGCCGGAAGGTCTTCTGATTTCAGGAATGAATTCCTGACCATGGGATGGATCAATGTTCCTACAATAGGAAGGAAAGCAAGGTATATCCGCGTGA
This sequence comes from uncultured bacterium, assembly GCA_965365375.1. GTDB lineage: Bacteria > Bacteroidota > Bacteroidia > Chitinophagales > Chitinophagaceae > Flavisolibacter. The sequence continues at coordinate 1,832 of CBDUBK010000457.1, forward strand.
TCGCAAAAAACTATGGCCTTATTCCTGCCGGCCAGCCCGGCGCGGGTACAAGGGCCTGGCTTTTCTGTGATGAGATCCAGGTTTATTAGAGTTCAGAGTTCAAAGTTGAAAGTTCAAAGTCAGAGGCTCAAATTCAAAAATTTAAAACTACTGATCTAAAATATCAAACGCACAATTACCAGATGACTCCGACTTTGAACTTTGAACTCCCGACTTTGAACTGAACCTGCGGCATTATGCGGTTACACCTCTCCGTTTTGTGCGGTTTTGAAGCTTTGGACTTATCTTAGTAGCTCAGAATTAATCGCATGCAAAACCAGACTCCAGATATCAACCTGATAGACGCATTTGAAAGGATCCCGGTAAAAATATTTCCCGATCCAAAACAGGGATCAAAATTCGCGGCCTCTGAAATAGCCCGGCTGGTGAAGGAAAAACAATCCAGGAATGAAAAGCTTGTGCTTGGACTGGCCACGGGTTCCACTCCCCGTTCACTTTACGCTGAACTGGTGAGACTACATAAGGAAGAAGGCCTGAGTTTCAAAAATGTGATCAGCTTCAATCTTGATGAGTATTATCCCATTGACAACGATGCCTGGCAAAGTTATAACAGCTATATGCACAGGAATCTCTTCGATCATATAGATATTGCTCCTGAAAATATTCATATCCCCAATGGCGAACTTCCTAAAGAGTCCGTCAAAAAACATGGTATCGAATACGAGAAACTGATCGAAGATGCAGGCGGGATAGACCTGCAGATCCTGGGTATCGGTAATAATGGACATATTGGTTTCAATGAGCCTGGTTCCAGTATCTATTCCCGCACAAGACTGATCAATCTTGAAAATTCAACAAGGCTGGCCAATGCTTATGAATTCGCGAATATCTCCCAGGTACCAAGGCTTGCTATCACCATGGGCATCAGCACCATTTTGAAAGCGAAGAAGATTATCCTGCTCGCATGGGGACCCGGC
>CBDUBK010000458.1:0-2804 GCA_965365375.1 uncultured bacterium
AATGACTGGAAAATGCAACAGGCATATATCCAGATGCAGGAAGCGGAGAATACTGCTCAGTATGCTGCTCCTGTTCAGAAGCAGGTGGCTAAAAAAGCCGTGAAAAGTTCGGGTACCAGGTCTTCTTCAGGTTCTGCCAGCAGGCCTGTAGATAACAGTAATGACAAGATTGTTTTGGATAACGAAAACGCCAATGAGGCAAAAGCCCAGGAGAAAAAAGGTTGGAGTAAGGCTGCTAAAGGTGCCGTGATCGGTGGTGTTGCAGGTGCAGCAGGTGGTGCAGCCATCCATAAGAAGAACAGGGTTGTTGGTGCCGTTGTAGGGGCCGTGATCGGAGCCGGTGGTGGTTACGTTGTAGGCCGTGGAATGGATAAAAAAGATGGCCGTTACCTGATACAATAAGATATTTAACCAATTGTTTTAAGGAGCCCCCGGGCTCCTTTTTTTATAACCTGAATTTTTGGCTCTTTTATTGCTGAGGCAGAGCCTGTATAATCCCGTATTATGAATCAAACTTCACTTGATGCCTGTAATGCCAGGGCTTCTGAACTGGGCATTGCTGAATTTATACTTGAACAGGCACTCCACATCATCAGCAAAAACAAAAACCTGGTAAATGCCATGGATAATTCCGTGGAGATGGATGATTATATCTATCGTGCAGTTTTAAAGGAAGCATTCAGTAAAAGAAAACTTCGCGCTGAGATCAACCTTCAGAGTGAAGATGCCACATTACAGTCAGAAGCCATGAGTGATCTTTCTGTATTGAGCCGTGAAGAATTAGGATCACATCCATTTTACCGGGCTGTATTACCACTGATCGTTAAAGTGGTTGATAATGGTTCTATATTAAAACTCCATGCAGAAGAAGCGTCGGAAATTATTTTAAAACTTGCAGACTTCAAACGCAGGTACAGGGCCACTTCAGTTACTGAAGTGATCGTAAAAAAATGTGCTTCGGAAATAGAAAATTATTCAGCCTGAGTAGCCATTTTTTAGTGTTAAAATTAGTAAGCGGATTCGGCTGTAACCCGCGCCAGTACTGAATCATAAAGTTTTCTTACAATGCGTCCATTTCTTTCCCCAGGATGATTATTCTTCGGATATTTGTGTTCCATTTTTACCACGAAAAACCATATATCCATGAAGAAAAACTTATTGCTAGCCACCATTATATCCACCTCCCTGCTGCTGATCTCGTTTGCCAATGCCTCTACAAGTTCCACCACAGCAAATCCTGAACCTGATGTGACTGCTGTAGTTGAAAATGATACGCTTGCTGCTATCGCTGCCATGGACAATGCCAGTTTTGCTTCCGCATTATATAATAGTCTTGGTTTGGAAAGCAAGGGCCTTAATGAAGAAGTGGTTTTATATGCCATCAATGGTTACCGCAAACTGGAAGCCCAGGGAAAAGTAAATACACCATTGCTTACCATTATTGACATGGAGCAGTCTTCCCGCCAGAAGCGCATGTACATTATTGATATGGAAAAAGAAGAACTGGTTTGGAACACTTTTGTTTCCCATGGAAAAAATTCAGGTATTGACAAGGCTACCCGTTTTTCAAATGCCATCAATTCCAACCAAAGCAGCCTGGGTTTTTATGTAACCGCAAATACTTACCATGGTAAACATGGATTGTCACTTCGTTTGCGCGGACAGGAAAACGGATTCAATCATAATGCAGAAGCAAGAGCTATAGTAGTTCATGGCGCTGATTATGTAAATCCTTCAAGAGTGAACAGTGGTTATATGGGTCGCAGCCTGGGTTGCCCGGCACTTCCTTCCAATGAATCAGCTAAAGTGATCAACATGATCAAAGATGGTTCTGTGATGTTCATCTATCATCCTACTTCCTCTTATGTAAATGGATCTGCAATGATCAAAGGATAAATTCCCAATAATAAATTTGTATTTTGGAGACAGCTTTTTACTATGAAAAAATCTGTCTCCTTTTTTTGTGCCATTTTTTTAATCTGTGCAGTCCATGCACAATCTGTTTTCACTTCACTTCCTCCTGCTGACAGCAATAAAACCTATGTATTCTATTTGCATGGCGGCATTGTGCAGGAGCAGGGAGCAGAAGCGGTCAGCAAAGATTTCGGACCTTACCTCTATCATGCCATTACCGATTCTCTTGCAGCAGGTGGGTTTATGGTGATCAGCGAAGTAAGACCTAAAGGAACTGATGAAAAAGATTATGCGCTGAAGATCAAAAGACAGGTGGATAGTTTATTGGTCCAAGGAGTGAAGATCACCAATATCGCGATCGTAGGTGCTTCACAGGGCGCATGGATCGCATTGGAAGCATCACTCTTATTGAAGCAACCCCGGTTAAAATTTGCATTGCTTGGTATTTGCAATGAATACAACCTGGCTTACTTTTCTAAAATCCGCCAGGGATTGTGTGGTAATTTTTTTTCTATCTATGAAACTTCTGATTCGAAGCTGTCCTGTCTTTCTTTGTTCATGGATGTAAGGTGCAGGACGGGTTTCAAGGAACTGGCTCTTGACATAGGCAAGGGTCATGGATTTTTATACCGGCCTTATGATGATTGGGTGAAGCCGTTGGTGAAATGGATATCTGAACCATAATTTCTGAAACTGGTTCTTAAATTATTTGATTTCATGGAATGAAAAGGCATAGCCGGGAAGGCCAACCTTCGCTGAAGCTATGGCTGACACTGCGGGAAGAGGGTAAGTAATTGTTGCAAAATCGGGGGAAATATTTTATTTGCCTACCTAATCAATTTCAGAGAGTTGAATTGGCGGTTAGAAAACTTGCGCAGCAAGCCAATTGA
>CBDUBK010000459.1:0-2804 GCA_965365375.1 uncultured bacterium
GTTTTTTACAACTGGGCTTTTAACCGCCAAAGAGGAGCAGCTATCAGGAAACACTGGGAACTGATACCCCCCGCCACCGATCTGTTGGTAACACATGGGCCTGCCTATGGTTTTCTTGACCTGATCATGAATGAGCAGCATGCAGGTTGCCAGGATCTTTTGAGAACCATCCTTACCATCAAACCCAAACTCCACGTATTTGGCCATATCCACGAATCATATGGCAACATCCGGCGTTCCGGCATACAGTTTATCAATGCAAGCATGGTGGATGAACTGTACCGCATTACCAATTCACCCCTGCTTGTGAACTGGAAGTATTGATTTCTAAAGTCCCAGTACCTGCCGGAGTTTTCCATAACCTCCACGGCTAACAGGGATTTTTTCACCAGAGGAAAGAATGGCGATATGATTTTCTTTTTCGTATGGATCGATTCGTGTGATCTGCTGCACATTCACCAGGTAGGAACGGTGGGTCCGTACAAACTGATTGGAAGGCAGGCTTTCTTCAAAAAATCCCATGGTCTTATTTTTCAGGTATTGCCCATCCGCAGTATGGATCTTCACATAATCATCAGCTGCTTCCAGGAAATGAATATCCTGAACAGGAATAATACGGATACGACCCCCTGTTTTTACTACAACCCTTTCAGCATGAGAAGGAAGCTGGGTAGATGTTGACAGCATGGTCTCGGTATTCTTTTTCTGGACGGGAGCCGTATTGTAGAATTTTTCCAATGCTTTATCAAACCTGTCCTTGCTGAAAGGCTTGAGCAGGTAGTCGACGGCATGATTTTCAAAAGCCCTGATGGCATATTCATCAAAAGCAGTGGTAAAGATCACGGCAGGTTTTTGGTCAAGCAATTCCAGCATTTCAAAACCGTTGATCTTTGGCATCTGTACATCCAGGAAAACCAGGTGTGGCTGGTGCTGGTTAATGGCTTTAATGCCTTCAAATCCATCACCGCATTCAGCGGTGAGTTCAATGCCAGGCACCTGTTCCAGGTATTCTTTTACAATTGACCGGGCAAGAGGTTCATCGTCTATTATCAAAGCCTTGATCATGGCTGGGGAATTATTATAGTGGTGGTAAAAATATTATTTGCTACGGTTGTATGGAGGAGATCATTGCGTGCAAACAAAAGATATAATCTGCGCTGAACTGAATTCAAACCAAAGCCTGTTCCTTTTTTAGGAGAACTGGTTTCAGGGTCAAAGGGATTGCTTACACTGATTACCAGGCGTCCTTCTTCATTTTTTGCTGCTATGGTGATGGTAATATCTCCCGTAGTATCATATAAACCGAATTTGATGGCATTCTCCACCACTGGCTGAAGTAAAAGGGCCGGAAGTTTCATTGATTCAGTTTCTTCCTGGTAGTTTAATTCTGTACTGAGCCTGTGACCGAACCTTACTTTTTCAATCTCCAGATACAGTTCAAGGTGTTGAAGTTCATCAATGAGAGAGATCCATTGCTGATCATCTTTTTTCAAGGTACCCCTCAAAAAATCTGATAACTGCTGTACCATATTGCGTGCCTGTTCCGGCCGTGACTGGATCAGGGCATTAATGGAATTAAGACTGTTGAAGAGGAAATGGGGTTGAAGCTGTTGCCTTAATTTATACAGCTCTGCATCCCTTGATAACTTCTCCGCTTCTGTTTTCCGGCTTTCCGAAGCAGATTGTTCCTGTAAAGTATACCAGAGCACACTTACCAGGGCCATACATCCCGTTACCAGGAAACCAAAAGCAAACCTGATTGGCTGGGAAGCGGCAAAAAAATCATGAGAAACTGATTCGTTCCCGGTCACTACCAGTAATGCACGGCTGAGAAGCATCCAAAGCAAAGCAAGAACAGTACAAAGAGCCAGTAAGTAAGCATATTTATTTTTTTGAGGTATGTAGAACTGGAGAATAAACATGATCAGTGCAGCGGCCGCGGCCAGCAGTATGTTTGAGATCAAGCTGTCGAGGATAGCCGCTTTCCAGCTAAAGCCATACCAGTGCAGGAGGAAGACCTGCATCAGCGCCCAGCCAAAAAATATAGCAGCGAAGATCAGCCTGAAGCGAAATGTTTGTAATGGTGAACCAGTCAAGCCTTTAAATTGAATTTGCGATCTGGAAAAATTCCCTGTTCCTGATAGCAGCCGCCTTCCTGCGAACACTATCCGTATAATTTGAAGCATCATCTACTTCATTGATCCTGGAATACAGTTCAGCACCGTCAATGAGTTCATTGAGGCAATACAATTCGGCAATATCCACGAACTTCCATTGGACCAGCTGTTGTCTCTGGTTATGAAAAGTATCTTCTTCCTGGCAACCGATACGAAATGCTTTTGCATAGGCTTCATCTTCGTCGGATGCGCTCACCAGCCTGAGTTGTTCATCAAACTGGGGTGTGTGATTGCCTTCCCCGCAAATGATCCGGTGCACCGTTTTAGCGAGATACCACTTCATGGTTTTGAGTTGATAATTGGTTTGGGTAAAAGTTGGAATTCTTTTTTAAAAAGATCAGAAGCTCCTGATTTCGACACCACCGAAAAGGCAGGTTCCATCGAGGAATAAAACTTTGTTGGGATCTACACTTGCAACAGGGGGACGTTTATCATCCACACCTCCAAAGATCGCCACTACCTGGCTTTGTACATCCCAGTCAGCAGGTACAATCAGTTTTGTACCACCAAACATATTGAAGCAGTCAATCATCACTTTTCCGTGCCAGTCCGCTTTGGTAAGGTCTATTTCAGCGCCGCCCATAAAGGTTGTTACATCGCCGCCTTTAAAAGTTTTGCTCAGTACAT
>CBDUBK010000460.1:0-2799 GCA_965365375.1 uncultured bacterium
CAGGGAAGTGGCCAGGATCATGAATAAGAAGCTCAGGAGTAGTTTACTGGTGTGTATAGTCATAGCCGCGATTTGATCGTTGAACCGCTAAATAACGCTCCCTGGCCATAAACTGTTTGTCAAATCCTATCATTTTGCCCGGGAATTATGGCAAAGGCAAATGCCTTATTTAACTGGTAAGACCGGGGCGGGGCTAATGGTTATTTTTAAAACCATGCAGTGCAACCGCTATATCAATGATTTTTCCCTGGCACCTTCCGCCTGGGCACCGGTGAACCGCATCAGCTTTTCTTCTGTGAATTACTGCAGTTTGCAACAGTATGATGCGCCAACCATCAGCATTAAATACGTGACCCGGGGTACGGAACATTATTTCATGGATGGAAAAAAATACAGTGTGGGTGCAGGGAAGTTTCTCGTGGTGAACAATGAACAGCCTCTTGATGTGGAAGTCCGGTCCAAAAAAAATGTCAATGGGTTCTGTATCCATTTCAAGCCTGTGCTTCTTTATGACGTCTATCAAAACCTTTTGCATGAAGAAGTGGAATTGCTGGATGGTTCCCAACCTGTGAACCTTCCGGCTTTCCAGTCCCTCATTTACCAGGATGGAGAGAATGGCCTGGGTACCACGCTTAAAAATATTGCCGGCTTATTCAACTATGAAACGGGCGAACTTGAACTCGATGAGCAGTCTTTGTTTTACCACATGGCCGGCGGGTTATTGCAATTGCAGCATAAATTTCCGGTACAAGGAAAAGGTCTCCAGGTTTTAAAAAACAGTACCAGGAAGGAATTGCTGGTAAGACTTGCTATGGCCAAACAATATATGGATGCCCCGGGAGGAGCAGGACTTTCCATTGAAGAAATTGCTAAGGCAGCCATGTTCTCCCCTTCTCATTTTTTCAGGGTATTCAAAAAACATTACGGAATTTCTCCTTTACAATACCAGTTACAGAGGAAGATGCAAAAGGCAGATGGTTTATTGCGCACGGGCAATTATTCCGTAACAGAAGTGGCAATGGAATGCGGCTATCCTGATCTTCCATCTTTTACGCACCAGTATAAAAAGTTTTTCAAGGTGCCGCCATCAAAAGTATTTGATGCTGATCTATCCTGATAAAAAAAGGCATAGCCGGGAAGGCGGTAAGACGGTAAGTAGAGGTACATATTCGAATGTGGTTCCTGCCCTTCCGAGTTGTTAAATACTTTATTTCTTTCATACTTTACTTACCGTCTTCCCGCCTTCCCGGCTATAATTCATAATAATTAAGCCAGTTCAAAAAGGTAATGGAATTTCTCGCTTCACCACCAGGTGTAAAAGAATGTAGAAAACATAGATACAACATAAAAAAAGTTGAAGAAGGCCTTGGATTCCTGACGACTGGTCCGCGGCCCCGTTCAACTAAATACCAAAGAGAATTCTTTCTATGATTATCCCAATGTGTTTATCACCATAAAATTTTGTGGTTTTTCCCTTGCTATACCGCATCCGATAAACTGGTGAAATTGAATTCATCAATCTTCATGGAAGGCACCAGGCTCCTGTTGATGCGCACTGCCTTTCCCACTTCCCGCAGGTTGCGCAGCATAAATGCCGGGCTTTCATTGAACCTGAGGTTTTTGATGGCGTATTGCACCTTGCCGTTTTCAATATAAAAAGTTCCATCGCGTGTTAGGCCTGTCTGCACTAAAGTCTGGGCATCCACGGGACGGATGTAATAAAACCTCGTAACCAGGATTCCTTTTTCTGTGCTGCTGATCAGGTCTTCCAAAGATTTGTCTGAACCATTCATGCTGAAGCCGGAAGCCGGAGGTACGGCTTCCACATTTTTTTGTTGTGCCCAGTATCTTGAATAAGCCAGTTGTTTCAGCACTCCATTTTCCACCCAGGTGGTTTTATTTCTTGGCCTGCCATCACCTGCGAATGGTGTGGATGGATTCAGGGGATCAAATGGATCAGAAATGATATTGACTTTATCATCAAATAATTTTTCACCGATACGGTTGCCGGCACCTCTTTTACCAAAAAAACTTCTTCCTTCATCAGCACTGCGTGCATCAAAAGCACCTACGAGCAGGCTTACAAGATCATAGGCCGCCTGTGGCTCAAGGATCACCGTGTATTTACCAGGCTTGAGTTCTTTTGTTTCTACGGAAGCTTTTGCTTTACGGATGGCGGTCTCAGTAGCGGTCCTGGTATCCAGTGTTTTTACATCCGTGAAATATTGTACGCCATAACCGGAACCTTTTTCATCAGCCGTTCTTGCTGTAACCGTGAATTCACCACCACTGGAACGGTCATAGGCAAACAATCCGCGGTTATTTCCTAAAGCAAGAAAACCTGACTGGTCTTCCAGGTATCCTGCAGCAGTAGTATTGGTCTTGATGCAGGCTTCTATACTTGCCAGTGCGGCATCAGCACGAAAAGAAGGATCAATATTCGCGGTGGCCTCTGCATAGTTTACAGAGTTTCCATAAACCTGTGCACCTAAGGCAGGGAGGTATTCAGGATTTTCCGGTGCAAGCCGGGCAATTTCTTCAGAACGTTCCACAATTCTTTTGAGTGCGGCATCATCAAATTCATTTCCTGTAGCCGTGCCCGATCTTTTACCGAAAACAGAAGTGACCGAATATTGTGTGCTTTCTGTTTCTCCATTGGTGGAGACCGTATTACGGGCATAACGGATATTGCCGGTGCGGTTACCCGATACCGTTACATTCACCTCGTCTGCTTTTGAAAATGATATTATTTTTTGGATCAGTGCTTTTGCCTGCTGCTCATTAAGCATAATGAATCTT
>CBDUBK010000461.1:0-2799 GCA_965365375.1 uncultured bacterium
CCTGACCGCTCCCAGTGGGGACCCAACGATACGATCATTGTTCCGGCGGTTTTTTACAATAACGAATGGCTTCCCTACAGCGAGATGGAGATGCTTTATGTTTCCAATGTCTCCCAGAAAAAGCTGAATAAGATTGTAAAAGAATACAACCGTTTGAGAAATGCGGTGTATGTGACCTATCATTATGCCCGCAGCGCCGGCGCTGTGATCAATGATGTGAATCATCATCTCACAGGGGTAAAGGATAAAAAAGCCCGGAAGGATTATATCAAATCCAGGGAAGAGGAACTGCGCAAACAGTTTGAAAAACCCCTTTCAGAACTTTCCGTTTACCAGGGCAGGGTCCTCATGAAACTGATCAACCGGCAGACCGGTAATGATTGTTACGAGATCATCAAGGAATACCGTGGCGGGCTCAATGCAAGGATGTACCAGACTGTGGCCTTTGTATTCGGATCCAGCCTCAAACAACACTACGATTCCCAGCACGATGATTTTGACCGCCAGATCGAGAACGTGGTCAAAGAAATTGACGGGGTATGGTACAATAACCCCCAGCGTCCCTCAGTGCCATTAACGCGGCACCAGTAACTGTGCTATCAGCCATAAACATTTAGCTTCTTATCTTTCCGCCATGAAACTGGATTTATTAGCCATTGCTGCCCATCCCGACGATGTGGAGCTGGGATGTTCGGGTACATTGATCAAGGAAGTGAACAGGGGGAAAAAAGTTGGTATTGTTGATCTCACGCAAGGTGAACTGGGTACCAGGGGTACGATCGAAACAAGATATGCCGAAGCGGCGGCAGCTACGGCCATCATGGGGATCCATGTGCGTGAAAACCTGAAAATGCGTGACGGGTTTTTTAAGAATGATGAAGAACACCAGATGCAGGTGGTGCAAGTACTGAGAAAATACAGGCCGGAAATCGTGATCGCCAATATTCTTGAGGACCGCCACCCGGATCATGGAAGGGGAGGATGGCTGGTGTATGATGCCTGTTTTTTATCCGGATTGCGCCAGGTAAAATCTTATGATGAGAATGGAAAGGAACAGGAAAAATGGAGACCCAAATTATTACTGCATTATATCCAGGACCGTTTTTACGAACCTGATATTATCATAGATATCAGCGAGGAATGGGAGAAAAGAATGGAAGCTGTTAAAGCTTACAAAACACAGTTTCATGATCCTGCCAGCACAGAACCCCAGACCTATCTTTCCAACCCTGAATTTATCCAGGCACTCGAGGCAAGAGCAAGACTGTTGGGAAAAAGAATAGGTGTGAAATATGGTGAAGGGTTTCTCTCAAAGAAAAATATAGGCATAAAAGACCTCGATGCGCTGGTATTGAATGAAACGTAATGTCTCTCGCCAATGGCGAATAGCGAAATGCCAACAGCCTTCACAATAGCTTCTGCATCTTATGATGTCCCATACCTACTTCCTGAAAAGGTTCACCAAAGGTTCTGTAACCCTGTTTTGCATAAAACTCCATCACAGGATCACGTGCATGCATCATGAGGGTTGAAAATCCCCTGGAACGTGCCACTGTTTCCGCGAATGATAATATCATCGCCCCGATTCCTTTGCCCTGGTAATGGGGTGATACGGCCATCTGTCTCAACTGAACCCGTTCCGGTGTGAGCCGGGTAAGTACACAACATCCAATGATTTCACCCGTTTCGAATGCGCCAATAAACACATCTTCTTTTTCCTTTTCCGGGGCAATGTAATGAAAGGGAACACCAATGGGCTCCAATAAGGCTTTTTTCCTTAGTTCAAGCATAGCCTCGTATTCAGGAGAGGCGAATTGAATGATCCTGGTTTCCATAATGCCTCAAAAATAATATTTGGACCTTGATCACCAGCAGGAATCAACAGGCTAAGAAAAAAGGGATTATTTGGAGATTGGTTGAAAATGCTGTCCTGCCGCTTGAACCTTGCTGCCTGCACCTTCTTTGTTGCCGCTTCACGCCCCGGTGCTATATTTGCCGCACAAATTCGAACCATGAATTTTCAATTGAGCGAAGAGCATTTAATGATCCAGCAGGCGGCAAGGGATTTTGCCCAGAATGACTGTCTGCCCGGGGTAATCGAAAGAGATGATAAAATGATGTTTCCCCGCGAGCAGATCATGAAACTGGCAGACCTTGGGTTCCTCGGTATGATGGTGAGCCCTGATTATGGCGGTGCCGGTCTTGATACGGTTAGTTATGTGCTTGCCATGGAAGAGATCAGCAAGGTGGACGCCAGTGTGAGTGTTTGCATGAGTGTGAATAACAGCCTTGTTTGTTATGGACTGGAAGCTTTTGGTACGGAAGAACAAAAACAAAAATACCTGGCTCCCCTGGCCCAGGGCAAAAAGGATGGCGAATTATATACCGGTGCATTTTTGCTGAGTGAACCCGAAGCTGGCAGCGATGCAACATCACAGCGTACGATAGCGGAAGACCAGGGAGATCATTACCTGTTGAACGGAACCAAGAACTGGATCACCAATGGCGGCACTGCTTCTGTTTACCTGGTGATCGCCCAAACGGATCCATCAAAAGGTCATAAGGGTATCAGTGTTTTTATTGTAGAAAAGAACTGGCCGGGCGTTGTGGTAGCGGCGAAGGAAAATAAACTGGGTATCCGTGCGAGTGATACCCACACCATACTTTTTAATGATGTAAAGGTGCCTAAGGAAAATATGATTGGTGAAGCCGGATTTGGTTTCAAGTTCGCCATGAAAACACTGGCCGGGGGCAGGATCGGGATTGCTTCCCAGGCGCTGGGTATTGCATCAGGGGCTT
>CBDUBK010000462.1:0-2783 GCA_965365375.1 uncultured bacterium
TTTGCATGCAGCAAAAGCAAGTGAGGAAAACAGGATAAGTGCAATTCTATTCACTTAAAAAATTTTTTGAACAGAAAAAGATGGCACCCGTTGAGGTGCCATCAATCAAAATTTATTGGGCCCAGCGCGGATCCCCTACAGGTCCTCCTGTATCACTTGCCGTGCGGAGCGGTGAGCCTGCAGGCAGCGTGAAGGTGCTGGTGGTGGCTGTCCATCCAAGGTCTATGGTTTGGTTGTTGGCCATCTGCACATAAGCCGGGAACGTGAGTGGTGCCAATGGCGTACCTCCATTCAGGTTAAAATAATTATTATACTGGAAGAAGATCGTTGATGCTGCGCCTGCACGCATGGCACTGCCCAGTACATTCTGTCCCGGCTTGGGTGTATTGGCAATGATATTATTCTTATAGGTCGCGTTCACCACGTTGGCGTTGGCATCCAGGAGAATATTATTCCTGTCATTGAAACCAAAACTGTTAATGGTTGAATTCCTTACAATAACAGTTGGGACTGCAGGCATGGTGATATTGGTAGCCCAGCTGATGAAGGCACGGGCGATATCATACATGGTTGAATTGGCCACTTCAAGATGTTTGAATTCCAGCTTGTCGATCATGAAATAATGATAAGTACCTGTACCGTTCTGGTAAGCAATGGTATTATTGACATAGATGGAATCGATCTTGTGCGCATTGTTTCCCCCGCGGTTGCCACGCATGAAAGCATTATTGGTTTTGTGTACGATGCTGTTGTCCACGATCACATCAGTGAAAGTTGCCGCTTCCGCATCCGAGGTAGCACCTGCAAGGTTGATAAAATAATCAGCATTACCTGCTGTTCCATCCCATTCAATACCACGTGTACGGAAACCTGCGCCGGTTCCTGCCAGTTTTACTTCCTTGAAATTCACTTTTGTATTTGCAGGATTGCCGGAAGTGGAAACTATGCTCACTGTTTTACCCGCGATCAGCAGGTTTACATAAGCACCACCCGCATCAGTGAGGTTATACGTACCGGGATCCAGGCCAATCACATAATTATTAGTGGCAGCGGCCACCGCAGCTATAAGGTCATCACCGGGTTGCAGTACGATGGTGTAAAGACTGGGTTCCTTGGTAGTGAAAGTGATCGTACCTTTTTTCAAAGTATTTCTGTAGATCTCCGCGGTATAAGTAGTAAGTGGAGTAAGCCCCGTCAGCAATTTTTGCTGCGCGGTAAGATCAGCTGGTGTTAAAGTAATGTCGGTGGCGGTGCCACTTTGTGGTGTCAGAACAATTTTAGTAAGACCGGGAGAAGTTCTCCATTTGAGCACCACACTTACATCTTTCAGGTCGGCTGGAACGATTGGCAAAAAGATCTGCTCACCGGTGATGCGGAAACGGCCGCTGTGCACCCAGCCTGATTCAGCTGTTGAACCCAGGGCATTTGCTTTAACCCTTACAAAATACCAGGTCATTACATTCAGGATATCATCAGCAAACACGGTGTAGGTAGTATCCACGATCTTTTCCTGCAATACCGTTCCGGCAAAAGCGGAGTCAGTGGAAAGTTGCACCGTGTAAGTGACATCTTTATTTCCTGTAAATAAAGAAGCAGCCCATTCAATCTCAGCCTGGGTCTCACCTGCAGTTATTTCAATATCTCCCGGTTTGAACTGCCTGGGCAGGTTGACCTCGGAATTGAATTCATCTCTTTTGCAACCCGTAAAGGCCATAAAGAAGGTACCGGCCAGCAAAAGGTAATATGAGAATTTTTTCATTTTTTCTTTTTTTAATAATTAGAATCCATAATCCTGGGTGATATTCCTGTTGGCATCAATGGCTGCCTGCGGTATGGGCAGGAGTTCCCTTTTATTGGGTTCAAAACTGATCGCGTAATAAGTGATCAGCGTGGTATTGATGCTGCTTCTTACCCAGTCAACTCTCGTATAACCTGCAGGTGCTGTTGTTCCGAATGGATTTGGTTTGTAATAAGATGGATTCAGCCATACCAGTTCAGGTGAATCATTCTTATAGAACATATAATCAGGCAGCTGGTCGTATGGAGCAGTGCGGTTAGACATGGCTGTTAGTATAGCCTTTGTCTCAGCAAGTTTCTGTCCCAGCATGTTCCAGCGGATCAGGTCATACTTCCTGATACCTTCGCCGCCAAATTCCAAAGCCCTTTCTTTAACGATCGCTTCAAAGAAACCTGCATAGCTGGATGGAGTGGTTCCGATCAGGCTGGCATTCCCACCGTAAGCTCTTGTTCTGACCTGTTCGAATGCAGTTCTTGCCTGAGCGGTCGGACCGTTATTGATCTCGTTCTCTGCTTCCGCAAACATCAGCAGCACATCAGAAAAACGGATCAAAGGCCAGTTCACACCAAAATACTGCGGACCTGTGATCAGGGCGCCCGGGATCCAGTCCCTGCGGAATTTTCCATCAACCATCAGCACAAGGTTTCTCCCGATCTTGGAAGTGATGGTGCTACCTGAGGCATTCACAAAATAGGGAACAGCCGTTACATCGCGGCGTGTATCCGTTGAATCGAACATGTAAAAATAATTCGGCAGGATGGTGAGCGCTGAGTTACCATTATTGTTCACACGCGGACCATTATAATATCCCAGCTTGCTGTCTCCCAGGGCACTGTTACCACCTTCCATAGCCACTTCCCAGATAATTTCCCCCAAAGGATCGTGCTGTTTACCTGCAACATAATTTTTAAACAGGGTTTCAAAACTGCTGTGCAATGCATGCTGCCCGCTTTGCATGATGGCGAGACATTCATCTCTTGCAATC
>CBDUBK010000463.1:0-2768 GCA_965365375.1 uncultured bacterium
AGGGGCACCGATGGTCACATCCCATTGGTGGGGTGCTCATGTGGAATATTATTTCTGCCGCCCGCTGAATATGGTTATGATAGGTTTGGGTACACAAAAAACAGGGCATTATTTATGGTTGAACAGGTTAAGGATGAAGGAAGCAAATATGAACCAGGTTTATTGCGTGGTACCTTCAACAGACCGCTACCGGATTCCTTTCGACCAGTTCAGTCATATTGAAATGGCCCGCGTAATTGATGTCAAGCGGAATGGCCGTCCTGCCCACAGGTTTTTTGTTTACAGGATGAAGGGTTTCAGGGGAACAGTTCCATTCAAATAAATTCAAATGAACAGGATAATATACACTACACCGGACTCGGTACCGGAGATGATGCAGAGATCGTGGGCGGCTTTCTCAGTTTATAAAAAAACAAGTCCACATAAAAGAGCAGCACTGCTAAATGCCATTGCCCATTCAATTGAAAACATTTCAAAAGAACTGGTAGAATCCGCGCAAGCAGAAACGAACCTGGAGGCTTCAAGACTCAGAGCGGAATTGAATAGAACTAAATACCAGCTGCAATCTTATGGTGAAGCATGTGCAGATGGTACGGCCCTGGAGATCAGGATCGATACACCAACTACAGATTTTCCAGCAAGGCCTGATCTTAGAAAAATGCAGGTGCCTTTGGGACCGGTAGTCGTTTTCGGTGCTTCCAATTTTCCATTTGCCTATTCTACAGCAGGAGGTGATACAGCCTGCGCGCTGGCAGCCGGCTGTCCTGTAATCGTGAAAGCCCACCCTGGCCATGCACAAACCTCCGGGCTTGTTGCCACTGCCATCAGCAGGGCTATAGAAAACGAGGATTTGCCGGCAGACATCTTTATACATATATATAGTGAGTCATTTGATACAGCGCATGCTCTGGTTCAACATCCCCTGACCAGGGCAGTTGGTTTTACAGGGTCATTTGAAGGGGGAAAAGCACTTTATGACCTTGCCTGTAGTCGTCCCGATCCCATACCCGTATTCGCCGAGATGGGAAGTGTCAATCCTGTTTTTATTCTTCCTGGAAAATTAAAATCAGCACCAGCAGATATTGCCGGGCTTTTGGCTTCATCCATTACACTCAGCGCAGGTCAGTTCTGCACCAACCCTGGTATACTGGTCGCGATTAATAATGAAGGGCTTACGCATTGGGAACAAACGCTGGAATCATGCCTCGATAGAATAACACCTCATGAGATGTTGCATGAAGGCATTGAAAGAAATTTCAGGGAAAAGTTGGCGAGGGTGATGGAACAGGAGGGAGTAAGTGGGAGGCGCGGGTTTTTAGCAACTGTACCGGCTCAGAAATTCCTGGAAAACCCTGTGCTACAAAAAGAAGTCTTCGGTCCTTTTTCCTTACTTGTTAAATGTGATTCATTAATTGAAATGATAGAAGTTGCAAAATCACTGGAAGGACAACTCACGGCCAGCATTTTCGCGGAACAGGATGAAATGATCCCTGAACTGGTTGATGTGCTCCAGCTCAAATGCGGCAGGTTCATTATGAACGGGGTGCCAACAGGTGTGGAAGTTACAACAGCCATGCATCATGGTGGTCCTTTTCCTGCAACAACAGACAGCCGTTTTACAGCGGTTGGCTCTGATGGAATCAGGAGATTTTCAAGGCCTGTTTGTTACCAGAACTGGAATGATGAATTATTGCCTGCTGAATTGAAAAACAGTAATCCGTTTCAATTATGTAGAAAGGTCAATGGGATTAATACCCGATCACATATAGTTGAAAGATAATTCTTTCATCATATAAATATTTTCCGCAGAATATCATAATCCGAGCGGTCGCGGCAGCAGGATTTTTTAGTTTTTTTAACAAGCTTTCAGGTCAGGTTTGAAAAAAGCCTTACTTTTCAGGACCATTTTCCAAACATCAATATCACCAACTTAACACAGTGTGCTTATGAGAAAGTTCTACTCAGGAATTTTACTGGTTTTATCTTTTTTACTCACGACTACCAAGGTTCAGGCTCAAACAGCTGATCAGTATTTTTTTACCACATGTACAGGCGTTTCACTCGATCCAATGACCGGTGCCACTCAATTGCTGGGTGCCAGTGTGGATGACGATCCTTCAGCAGTTGCACCCATCGGGTTTACTTTCAATTTTGAGGGCGTAGCTTATACCCAGTTCTCATTATCTCCGGATGGTTTCATGAAATTAGGCGGAACAGCAGCCGTAAGCCAGTTTACCAATACTACCTCAAGCACAACCAATATTCCAAAATTATTTCCTCATTGGGATGATATGGCAACCGGAGTTGGCGGATGGGTGAAATATATCACTACAGGCACAGCACCTAACAGGATATTGAAGGTGGAATGGTTTGTAACAATTCCCAGGGATGTTACAGGTTCAGCAAATACTAAATTCCAGGTCTGGTTGTATGAGGGTACCGATGTAATTGAATTCAGGTATGGAGGAACTCCCGGAGGTCCAACCGGCTCCATGAGTGCAGGCATCAGGGGCGCTCAGAACTCAGCAACCGCAGGTGTTTATAAATTCCATAACATCAACACTGCTACCCACACTACCAGCACCACTACACAGAATAATGCCAACACAGAATACCCCGGTATCGGAAGATCCTACATATTCACACCTCCAACTGCATGTACCGGTACACCGGTAGCTGGTTCCATTGCCGGCGCTACTGAGGTCTGCTCAGGCAATACCACAACCTTAAGTCTATGTGGTGCAACCGTGGCAACGGGGTTAACATAC
>CBDUBK010000464.1:0-2761 GCA_965365375.1 uncultured bacterium
GGGTCGGGCAATGATGTGATATAAAGAAAAATATCATGGTCGAGGTAATGCCGCGCATCCGGATTGGCTGATAGTCCACGCTGCCCTTTTTCATTTACAAATGCATTGGGCTTGAGGGTGAATTTTTCCTTACCGTCCTTGCTTTCAAAATCCAGGATGTAAAACCATTTAGTGGATTTGCGCGGGTCTACTGAATCACGGTTATAGGTCACCCAGTATTTACCCATATCGGTACGCAGGCCTTTTACAAGGGTCAGGTTTTCTCCCGGGTTTTCCTTGCTGCCTTCACCGAAATAAGCCGGGATGCCGCCCCGGTTCAGGGAGATGACTTCTTTCTTGGATGATGAGATGAGAATGCCCAGCAACATCATGGCAAAACCAAGATGGGAAATGGCGCCGCCTGCATTTTTGATCCTGCCTTTCACCCCTGTGAAAACGTAAATCCCATTGGTGATGAGGGCGAATACTGCAGCTGTAACAGCTACCCAGATGGTTGCCTGGAAACCGATACCCTGTTTGTTGTAATTGATATCTCCGAATGCAAGCACAAGTGTGGCCGCGATGGCTGCAACAATAATGGGAAGCACCAGTCTTTTCAGGTAATCCTTTGGTGTTGATTTGTATTTCAGGTACATGCCAAAGCCGGAGAACAATCCCAATATGATGGCTACGAAAATCTGGATGCGGTTGTAAGCATGTTCAGCCTCCTCACCTATCGCGTAAGGCCTGAACAATTCATCCTTATTGAACAGGGAAGTGATCCTGGTAAAATCCGCCAGCTTGTTGATCACCGGGATGGAAGTCATCAGGATGATGAGTATGGAAGAAAGAAAAAGTACCAGGGAACCAACAAACATCCAGAACTCCCTGGATGATGTTTCTTCTTCCTTTACAATATGAGGGATCTTTTTATATCGTTTGATAAATAAAACCAGAGAAGGGATGGCAAAGATCAGCAGCAGGATCCTCAGGTGCCATACCGTAATGCCGTCACCAGTGAAAGCATGAACAGATGTATCCTGCAGGTCACCGCTACGGGTGAGATAAGTGGAATAAAGAATAAATAAAAATGTAAGAATGAAAAACAGGTTGGTTGTTCTGAGTGCATTTCCGGTATGCCTGAATATCACAAGGGTGTGAATGCCTGCCATCAATACCAGCCAGGGTACGAGCACCGCGTTCTCCACGGGATCCCATGCCCAGTAACCACCAAAGTTCAGTGATTCATAAGCCCAGGCGGCACCCATCATGATACCCAGGCCCAGGAAAGCAGCGGAAAAGAGTGCCCATGGAAGTGCAGCCTTGGTCCACTCCGTATATTTTTTCATCCAGAGTCCACTGATGGCAAAAGCAAAAGGAATGAGGGTTGAAGCAAAGCCCAGGAATAATACAGGTGGATGGATCACCATCCAGTAGTTCTGCAAAAGGATATTCAGCCCATTGCCATCACCACGGTACAGGAGGCTGACATAATCCGCTCTCAATGCCCCGGATTCAATATCAAAAAACACAGGTGCATTATCCAGCATGTCCGTATTGCGCATCAGCACAAAGGGGTTGGAACCGATATGCATTCCAAAAACATCACCCAGCAGCATGGTGGCCAGCAGGAGTTGCACAAAACTTACAACTGCCATAACCGGCGCTTCCCATTTTTTCTGTTTCCAGATAAAAACAAGTCCCAGTATACAATGCCAGACACTCCATAAAAGGAAACTGCCTTCCTGGCCTTCCCAGAAACAGCTCAGAAGATATTTGGGCTCCAGGTCACGGCTGCTATGCTGCCATACGTATTTGTATTCGAAATAGTGATTGCTGATGATGTAGAAAAGAATGGCGAAAACAGCAGCAACGGAAATTGCTTCAATGATAAAAAACAGGCGGCCGAGTTTTCTCCACTGCGCCTCGGGAGAGCCGGGTAAAACATTCTGCCAGTTGGGAGTACCGTTTTGTTTGGCACGCTGAACACTGAGGAAATAGCAAACTGTTGCAGCTGCCGAAGAGATCAAAGAAAGTAGAATAAAAAGATGTCCAAGCCTTCCGGGCAGCAGGTGCTCACCAATATAATCCATCAGCTAATTAATATTTAGATTCTGTAGAACCTGCTGAAGGCAGGTTTTTTTGTGCGGCATCCATGTCGTCCTTGTATTTGGACGGGCATTTCATCTGGATCTTATTGCATTCAAAATATCCATCGCGCATATAACCATTGAGGTCAATACCCTCACTCAATTCCATATCCTTGATGCGTGCATTGGTATATACCACCTTACTGCGTTTGCCGTCACCATCGAAAGCGTAAAAAACTGTTTTGTTGGGATCTTTGATGGCATCGTATTCGATTGCCGCTGTAGTATCCAGCTTCACCTTAACCACTACGAATTTTCCTTCTTTTTTTCCTGCGGAAGCGAAGGTCTCCTGGGTGGTGAGATCCTTGATGAAAAATGACATTCCAACTATACCACCAATAACCAAAAGCAGCAGAATGATATGAGTCTTTTTCATACTTGAAGTAATGCGGGCCAAAGGTAGCCCAAAAAACGGTCCGGCCTCCATTATTGAGCTTGATTTTCATCATTAAGAAAGTTTTCACATTGTACTGAGGTTCTTTGTGTTCAGCCGCTGGCCGGGATCAATTTTGCCACCTGAACCATGCGGCTTAACTTGCATCCCCTTTCAAAAATCAGTCATGATAGACCTTTCCAATTTTGACCCTAACAGCGCAGGCAATCCTAATAACAATATTTTCGGTTTACCCATA
>CBDUBK010000465.1:0-2750 GCA_965365375.1 uncultured bacterium
GGCGGATCTTCGCATCAAAATTGATACCCCCCCCTTGTATTCCGCCTGCATCCAGGATGATGAGCATGGCTTCGGCGAGTTCATTGATATTGTTGGGAAACTGGTCTGTATCCCAGCCATTCTGGTAATCACCACGGTTGGCATCAATGGATCCCAGCACACCGGCATCTGCTGCTGCCTGCAGTTCATGCGTAAACGTATGGCCGGCAAGCGTTGCATGGTTCACTTCAATATTGATCTTGAAATCACCCAGCAGGTCGTATTGCCTGAGAAATCCAACAACTGTTTCCACATCATAATCATACTGGTGCTTGGAAGGTTCAGCCGGTTTGGGTTCAATAAAGAAAGTTCCTTTGAAACCATTTTTACGTGCATAATCCTTTGCCATATGAAGGAAGCGGGCCATGTGCTCTTTCTCCCTTTTCATATTGGTATTGAGCAGGCTCATATAGCCCTCACGTCCACCCCAGAAAACATAGTTCTCGCCACCCAGGCGGATGGTTGCATCGAGGGCTGCCTTTACCTGTGTGCCGGCATGGGCCAGCACATGAAAATCAGGATTGGTAGATGCGCCGTTCATATATCTTTTATGGGAGAAAAGATTGGCGGTTGCCCATAAAAGTTTGATACCTGTTTCTTTTTGTTTCTGCGCGGCATATTCAGTGATAGCCTGGAGCCTTCTCTCATTATCCGCGATATCATCAGTGAAGTCAACAACGTCCACATCATGAAAACAATAATAAGGGAGGTTCATTTTCGAAATGAATTCAAAAGCCGCATCCATTTTATGATAAGCCCTTTCAAGCGGGTCAGATGAATGGTCCCAGTCAAATAAATGGGTTGGAGCACCGAAAGGATCCGAACCATTCGCATTAAAGGAATGCCAGTATGCGCAGGCGAACTTAAAATGATCCTTCATGGTTTTACCTGCCACCACTTTATTTTCATCATACCAGCGGAAGGCAAGGGGGTTGTCTGATTCAGGGCCTTCAAATTTTACCTGTGAAATATTCCTGAAATACGGTTTTGTTTTTGTTGTGACTGTCATTGTTTTGATTTATTCATGATTGGTCCTTCAACTGAACTGACTGACCTCATAGGTTGAATGTAACTGAGTTTCAAGTAAAGATCGCCATTGATTATACAAATCATTATAACGCTCCTGCGCATTTGGCCTGATCATTTTAATAGGTGAACGTTTGCCGGTAACCGAACCGGGATCATCCTGGCTGAAAGCTCCAGCGCCTGCACCCATGGCAGCGCCAATACTTCCATCCGTCTGGTACAGTTCAACAGGCACGCCTGTCGCGTTCACAAAAGCCTGCACGAAAACATCACTTAAAAACATATTGGTCTTACCCGCGCGGATGATATTGGGGTCCATTCCGTTTTCACGCATAATGTCCAGGCCATAACGGAAAGCGAATGCCACTCCTTCCTGCACGGCACGCACCATATGCGCAGTGGTATGCAGGTTAAAATCCAGTCCCTGTATATGCGCTCCTACCATTTTATTTCCCAGCATTCTTTCGGGACCATTTCCAAAAGGAAGGATCATCAATCCATCCGCGCCTGGTTTTATGGCAGCTGCTCCTGTGTTCAGACTTTCATAACTCTGCCCGGCACCTGTCAAATTACGGATCCAGCGGTTAGAGATGCCTGCTCCATTGATGCAAAGCAAAACGCCAACCCGGTTCCTGGATGGCTGGTGGTTCACATGAGCGAAACTGTTGATCCTTGATTGCGGATCAAAGGTGAGCTGGTCACTGATCCCATAAATAACACCTGATGTGCCGGCAGTAGCAGCAACCTCACCCGGCTCCATGGCATTCAGTGAAAATGCATTGTTCAACTGGTCACCTGCTTTATAACTTACCGGGATTCCTGCTTTAAGTGATAATCTTGTGGCAACCGTTTCTTTCAGGTATCCATGGTGGGAAAAAACCGGCTGCAGCTTTGGAAAAATATGTTTACTGAAACCAAAATATCCGAGAACGTCAGCAGATAATTCATTGGTTTCAAAATCCCAGAAGATCCCTTCTGATAAAGCGGAAGATGTGGTGGTGCTTTCACCTGTGAATTTCATGCTGATAAAATCCCCGGGTAAAAGAATTTTATCGATCCTTTCAAAGACCCCTGGATTATTATCCTTGACCCAGGCAAGTTTCGCTGCGGTAAAATTGCCGGGTGAGTTGAGCAAATGAGAAAGGCATTTTTGTTCACCAATGGCAGCGAAAGCTGCTTCACCTGCCCCCACGGCCCTGCCATCGCACCAGATAATGGCATTGTGCAGTACTTTCTGTTCCTGGTCAACCATCACCAGGCCATGCATCTGGTAGGCAATACCAATAGCGCCAATATCCTTCGGATCATACTTTCCGCCTGCATTGCATTTGAGAATGGCCTGCTTTACATGCTCCCACCAGAGATCGGGACTTTGCTCCGCCCATCCCTGCCTTGTGGCAATAATGTCCATTTCCGTTTCGGGAAAAAAAGCGGAAGCAAGGCATTTTTGCGTGGTTGCGTCAACCACTGAAACTTTTATGGATGAGGTGCCAAGATCAATACCTAGTAATAACATCTGTTAAGGTCTAAGCTACAAAAATGAATAAGTTTTCATCAAACCCCCGGCTTTTTTCCGGCCTGTTAAAAACAAGGAAGGATGAAGAGTCATCCCTCCTTTTACGATTGCTTACATGAGAATCTAAAACTGCTCGTTCTAAAAATATTTTTTCCACTTACTGGTTTTT
>CBDUBK010000466.1:0-2744 GCA_965365375.1 uncultured bacterium
TTTAAGATTGCAACCCGAATTGCTGGCAGGTGGTGATTACAAGCTGACCATCACCAGCGGCGCATCGCTGGGCTTTCCTGTATCCGGCAGCAAGGCACGCATCGGGAGTTTCTGGGGAGCAGACAGGGATGGAGGGAAACGCAGGCACGAAGGCATCGATATCTTCGCACCGAAACGTACACCTGTCGTCGCAGCGGGTGATGGTTATATTACTTCTGTAAAAGAAGGTGGCATCGGTGGAAAAACTGTCTGGTTGAGGTTACAGGATAAAAGCCTTACGCTTTATTATGCCCATCTTGATGAGCAACTGGTAACAATGGGACAGTTTGTAAAAAAAGGAGAGGTGCTTGGCCTGGTTGGCAATACCGGTAATGCGAAGACCACACCTCCTCATTTGCATTTCGGCATCTATACCTATGGTGGTCCAATTGATCCGCTGCAATTTGTAGATGAAAATGAAAAGCAGGCAGCAAAAGTTCCTCAAAAAGAAATTACAGCCAAAGCACTGAAACTGTCGCGCACCTTTAAAACAGCAGAGGTTTCAGCTCCCGCACAAACTATTCTCACACCATTAGCTGTTACAGCGAAAGGTTATATCGCTGAGTTGCCGGCAGGGCAACAGGTTCTCATACCTTTTGACCAGGTAAAGCTTGTTGAAAAACCTGCTGCCAATAATATAGCCGGGAAACCTCTCCGTGCTACAAAAGGATAATACCCCTGGACGCGATCAGGATTGCGGCACTTTGGAAGGATCCATCCAGAATATCTCCCAGATATGTCCGTCAGGATCCTGGAAGCTTCTTGTGTACATGAAGCCATGATCTTCCGGGTCTCTTAAAGGACTACCACCTGCAGCGAGGGCTTTATCTGCCATTACATTTACTTCTTCTTTACTTTCTGCAGACAATGCAACGAGGCTTTCTGTTGAAGTTCTTGCGTCTGAAATTGTTTTATCCTTCAAAAATGTTTTAAAAAAACTTTCTGCCAGGATCATGGCATAGATGGTATCACTGATCACGATACAGGCCCCGTTTTCATTGGTGAATTGTTCGTTGATACTAAAGCCGATCTCCTGGTAGAATTTTTTTGCCTTCTCGAGGTCCTTCGTAGACAGGTTTACAAAAATTTGTCTGGCCATGGTTGTTGTTTGATTTGGAATGAATGATAGATGCCCTTTATTTTTTAATATTTTTTACCGCAGAGGAGTAATAAATTTAGTTTACTACTTACCGCTGCGTCAGCTGAAGCCTTGGCAAAGGCTGATCTTCCCGTCTTTCCAGCCTTCCCGGTTATAATGAATTTAATGCTCAAGATGTGCCACCATTTCTTTCATGATACGCTCCAGTTCTTTTTTATTGGACTTTACCGCTTTCATGTCTGCAAAATAGATCATTCTCCTGTCCTTGTAATCGCCTTCAAGTAGGTGTGATTTGATCTTTGTGATAAAAGGATGGTGAAATACCAGGTGTACATGTTTAGTAGCCCTTGGATTAAAGGTTACTATGTCTTTATTGAAATAATAACTGGGAGCATTCCATTTGATCCTTTCACTGATCTTTTTATCGGAGCCTGAAATAATTTTCCGGACGGCTTCGATCTCTTCTTTCAACGGATGTTTAAGTTGCTCCATATAGGTCTTCACCTTGCCGGCATCTGTTGTACTTTCTTTCATGAGTTTTTTTGAGAAGGCTTTTTCTTCATTCCGGAGAATATTCTCTTTCACTTTCAGCTTTACCATTTTTTTGACGAGGGGCAGGGGAATGGGTTTTTCTGTTGTGAAATGGAGGGTGACTCCTTTTACATAAAAAGGTTCCAGTTCTTTTTTGAATTGTTTCAGGATATCAGTGCTCATCACAAACAGGCTGCAATGATTATTGAAGGAAGCAAAAGCGCATATGGGTCCATGTTGCTGGAAGGTAGGGATCTGGTAACTGATCAGTTCTTTGGATTTGGGTGCAGCTTCACGGATGACGGCACGCAGGTCATTTAATAAGTTTTTGTGTGCAGCTTTTGCTTCACTTATGTAGGCATCTACTGTTGCAGGGACATTCTTTTTCATAAATCAATTTTCAAATTTCTAATCTTAGTTTGATAGTTTAGAGTGTACTTACCGTCTTCCCGCCTTCCCGGCCTTTTTTTATTATTGAGAGAATAGCCGGGAAGACGGGAAGGCGGTAAGTAGTGAACTCCATTCATAGTCTTATTATCTTTTCTAGTCTTTATGAAATGCAAGCAAATGGCCATAGGCTAATGGCTAACAGCTTCTCAACAGCCTTTCAAGCTTTTCAAAACTCTGCAACCATCCTTCCCTGATACCATCCATTACACAATGCACTTCAGGAACAAAGCGCATGATCTCCGCCTGCATATTGACCCTTGTTGTAATTTCATTTTTTTCCTCGAAGCTTACTGTATGCAGGTATTCCAGTAATTCATTGCCTTCATGGTCTTCAAAGGCTGTAGTGGTAAATACCAGTTTGGTAAAAGGTATCACCTGGTGAAAGATGCCATTCATGGGAAACACAGCCCCATCAGGTGCAGTCATTTCAATATGAAGCCGGCCGCCTGTTCTTGCATCAACCCTGCATACAGGATTGGTGAAGCGGTAAGGTCCCCACCATTGTTTTACAACAGTTGCTTCAGTCCACGCATTGAATACGGTTTCAACCGGGGCGAGGATATCGGCCTGCAGGCTGTATTGGCTGTTGCCAGTACTGCTGATATGAATACAATTATCCTGCATA
>CBDUBK010000467.1:0-2717 GCA_965365375.1 uncultured bacterium
GCGTAAGCAATAATGCTTCAGCATTTGTATATAAACAACATCCCGAACCAAAAACGTCTGATGGTGTGCAGGTATTCATCAGGCCCGGCCAGATGGTGGATGTATTCCTGAGCGCGGAAAAGCCGGTGAGGGATACCACACAGAACCGGCTTCCACAAATTCCATGATATGAAACAGATCACAGTAGAAGAACTCAAAGCAAAAATGGACAGCGGTGAAAAGATCAACCTGATCGATTGCCGCGAACCGCATGAATACGAAGAAGCCAACCTCGGAGGCAAACTGGTGCCACTCGGAAAAATCCAGACGATGCAGATCGAGGATATCGAGGATCTTAAAGATGAGGAAGTGATCATCCATTGCCGCAGCGGCCAGCGCAGCATGATGGCCTGCATGGTACTCGACCAGATGGGATTCACAAATACTGTGAATGTAACAGGCGGGATACTTGCGTGGAAGGAGAAGTATGGGTTATAGCCTTTAGCTATTGGCTTTTGGCCGTTGGCCAGTGGCTCATAAGCTAACGTTTATCATATTATCAACCAGTTTCTCTCTTCCGTAAATCAAAAACATTTACGACTTTAGTTCAACAGCCAAAGGCTAAAGGCCAAAGGCTAATGGCCAATAGCTCATAAACTAACATTTATTATTTATCAACCAGGTTCTCTCTTCCGGTAATCAAAAACGTTTATGACTTTAGTTCAACAGCCAACGGCCAAAGGCTAATGGCCAATAGCCTATAGCCTCACATTCACCCCCACCATCCAGTTCCTTCCTGCCATCGGGAAATAATAATTTTCGGTTATCAGGTTTCCTCCATAGATATAACTGAAAGTATAGCCATTGGGTTCATACAAATCATTGAATACATTATTGACCTGGAAGATGAGGTCAACATGCTTCAGGAATTTTTTACCGAACTGGTAGCTCAACCTGGCATCCTGCTGGAAATAGGCATCCAGCATTCTTGATTCATTGGAAGTGTTATCCAAAAATTGTTTTCCCACGTATTTCGCTGGCAGGTCAACCTGCAAACCTTTGAATGGTAAAAAGCTGAGGGTAGCGCTCCCAATCACTGCAGGTGAGAAAGCGATATCAGTTTTTTGGTATTCCACCAGTTTCTGGCCGCCTGCATCATAATCATCTATAAATTCTGTAAGATCCTTTACCTGGTTCCTGCTCAATGTTAAATTGGCTGCTGCGCGAAACCATTTATTCACCACTGCAGCGCCCTGCAATTCAATGCCCAGCCGGTAGCTCTCAGGAATATTTACCCTGGTATAGGCACCCACATCATTGATCTTCCCGGTAAGTACCAGCTGGTCTTTGTAATTCATATAATACAGGTTGGCTGACCAGGAGGCAGTATTGTTTTTTCTTTCAAGGCCCAGTTCAAAATCGTGTAGCCGTTCGCGTTTGGGCTGCTGTTGTATTCCCGCTTCAAAATCATCGCGGTTGGGTTCTTTGTTTGCCAGCGCATAGGAGGCATAGGCGGTCCATCCGTTACGGCTGAAAGTCATCCCGAGTTTTGGATTCCAGAATCCATAATTCTTATTGATGTTCAATCCCTGGTTATCCCTGAAACCATTGATCCGGTAATGCACATCCCGGTATTGCAGGTCGGCAAACAACTGCCAGTTGTTACCAAAACCCTGCTGCCATTTTCCATAAAAACTCGCATCATTTTTTTCTGCAGGCAGGCGGTACCATTGCTGCGCAGGTTCGTCCAGCCCGTGCTGCGCCCATATTAGTTTACCGGTGTGATGTCCTGCATATTTTGTGATGGAACCACCTGCAGTGATCTTTGTTTTACCCAGCTGGTACTGTAAGGAAAAAACGTCGCCGTAATAATCATTGTCCAGCCATAATTGTCTTACCAGGTCAGTTTCCGGAATGATTTCCGTACCGTTCACCCTTGGTTGTAATCCATAATCGGCATAGGTTTCACCTGCTTTGTATTGTTCATAATATCCTTTTCCTTTTACCAGGAAAATAGCATTGGAGAATACGATCCGGTCAGAAATTTTCTGGTTATAAAAAAACTGGAAATGATCCTGGTTGTAATTATCCGTTTCATTTTCATAAGGGGACCCGGGCTTTTCCATGCCTGCATAATTGACGGTGCGGTTGGTATGAAGATCGGTTTCAGAAACCCCGTTCCAGGCCTGGTAGGTTTTTTCTGCACCTGAAAAAATATTCATTCGCAGTTCCGTGCCTTCTGAAACATATGCGGTTGAAAAATAAAAGGAAGAAAGTTTCGTGGAAGCCCGGTCGATATAACCATCACTGGTAATTCTTGAAAGCCGGATATCAGTGGTGAAATGATCACCCAGCAAACCACTGCCGGCCTTCACGGTATGTTTCCAGGTATTGAAGGAGCCATAACTGTTATTGACCTCAGCGTAAGGCAGCCTGTTGATTTCATTTGTACTCAAATTGATACTTGCTCCGAAAGCACCGGGACCATTGGTGGAAGTACCCACACCGCGCTGGACCTGCAGGCTGCTGACAGAAGAAGCAAAATCGGGAAGGTTCACAAAAAAGATCCCCTGGCTTTCCGCGTCATTGTAAGGAATGCCATTCAGCGTCATATTGATGCGCGTGGCATCCGTGCCCCGGATGCGGATGCCGGTATAACCGATCCCATTTCCGGCATCTGAGTTAATGACTACAGAAGGAGTCTGGTTCAGCAGGAAGGGCAGGTCCTGTCCCAGGTT